>CAMDBQ010000029.1 GCA_945889365.1 Legionella genomosp. 1
ATGACGGTGGAGTGGACATGGTCTTGTCCGCCAAAGAAATGCGCTCGGCCATGCATGGTGACGTGGTTCTTGCTTATCAGGCGGGGCTAGATCGTCGTGGTCGGCCTGAAGGTGTTATTCATGAAGTGGTTGAACATGCCAATGCCAGCGTTGTAGGCCGTTTTTTCTCCGAACATGGGGTTAGCTTTGTCGTCCCGGATAGTAAACGCCTGACGCAAGATATTTCCATTCCTCAGGAATCAACGCTCAATGCCAACAATGGCCAAATCGTGTTGGTTGAATTATTAGCGTTCCCTAGCAAACGTTCACAAGCAATTGGTAATGTGATTCATATTCTGGGCGAACACATGGCGCCTGGAATGGAAATTGAAGTATCCATTCTGGCTCACGGCTTGCCAGCCAAATGGCCAGATGACATCGCAGCAGCTGTGGCTAAAATTCCTCAGCGCGTTGATCAAGATCAAATAAAAGGTCGTACCGATGTGCGCGAATTGCCCTTCGTTACGATTGACGGTGAAGATGCTAAAGATTTTGATGATGCCGTTTATTGTTATGCTACGCCGGGTGGTGGATATCAATTGTATGTTGCCATTGCAGATGTGAGTCATTACGTCCCCATGGGTTCTGCACTGGATAGCGAAGCCGCGCGTCGGGGTAATTCGGTTTATTTCCCTGGCAAAGTTGTACCCATGTTACCCGAGGCTTTATCAAACGGGATTTGTTCGCTAAATCCGCACGTCGATCGATTGTGTATGGTTGCTGAAATGGCAATCAGCGCTGATGGCAAAATCAGTCACTCAAGATTTTATCGCGCGGTCATGCATTCTCAGGCACGTTTGACCTATAACCAAGTAAGCGATTGGTTGATTGCTGGACAAGCCGATGCGGCGCATGAAAAAATATTTCCGATGTTGACCACCTTGCATGATTTGTACAACATCTTGCTCAAAACCCGTAAAAATCGTGGTGCGATGGATTTTGATACGACTGAAACACGCATTGAATTTGATGAAAACAGAAAAATTAAATGCATTGTTCCAGTGATTCGTAATGACGCGCATCGTTTGATTGAAGAGTGCATGTTGGTTGCGAATGTGGCAACAGCCGGCTTCCTCGAAAAAGCAAAAATTCCTACGCTTTATCGCGTTCATCCAGCTCCTGAGGAAGACAAAGTCATTGCCTTGAGACAATTCCTAGGTGAGCTGGGTTTGGTTTTAGGCGGTGGGAAAAAACCAACACCAAAAGATTTCCAGAAGACATTGGCATCCATTGGTGACCGACCAGAAAAACATCTAATTGAAACCGTGATGTTGCGCTCATTAAAACAGGCGCAATATATCGAAGCGAATGATGGGCATTTTGGCTTGGCATATTCTGCTTATACCCATTTTACATCACCGATTCGCCGTTATCCTGATCTGCTTATTCATCGAGCGGTTGGGCATTTGATTGATAATAACCTGCCTGAAAAATTCGCCTATAAAGAAGCAGACATGAGCCGTTTGGGCAAGCATTGTTCCTCTACTGAGCGCCGTGCAGATGAAGCGACGCGTGAAGTGGTGTCATGGCTTAAATGTGAATACATGCAGGATAAACTGGGGCAAGTGTTTCCTGGCAAAATTTCTGCGGTTACAGGCTTCGGTATTTTTGTTGAACTGGATGAAATTTACGTGGAAGGCCTGGTGCATGTCACTTCATTGAAAAATGACTATTACACGTTTGATGCAGTCAAGCACAGATTAGTTGGCGAGCGCGGCGGTACTGTATATCGTTTAGGCGATAGAATGACGGTGTTGGTTGCGCGAGTTGATCTGGATGAGCGTAAGATTGATTTCGAACTAGCAGAAGAAGAGGATCTTGATGTCTGATCAGTATGTTTATGGGGTGCATGCGGTTGCAGCACTACTTGCGAACCGCCACCGTGTAACTAAAGTTTTATACCTTACACAAGATAGAATCGATAAAAGAGTGCAAGCGTTAGTGGTGTTAGCCGAAAAAGCTACTATTCCTATAGAACGGCTTCCTGCACACAGAATGGATCAACGCTTTCCCGAATTTACACATCAAGGTGTCGTTGCTGTCGCTGTTAGCCTACCCGAATACGTGGAAACTGATCTGTGTCTTTTGTTGGAATCAAGCAAACAACCCAGCTTGATTCTGATTCTGGACGGCGTGACCGATCCGCATAATTTAGGTGCGTGTTTGCGTAGTGCTGATGCTGCGGGCGTTGATTTTGTTATCATTCCAAAAGATAACAATGCAAGCATTACGCCTGTAGTTAGTAAAGTTGCTTGTGGTGCAGCAGAAAGCATTCCTGTGGTGCGCGTAACCAACCTCGCTCGTGCAATGGAAATCATTAAGCAGGAAGGCGTGTGGATTTATGGGGCCGCGGGTGAAGCAGATGATTTGGTTTATAATCTGGATTGCAAAACCTCGATTGCATTGGTTTTAGGCGCTGAAGGGTCAGGTATGCGGCGTTTAACCCGAGATCAGTGTGATGGCGTGTTTTCATTGCCCATGTTGGGCTCGGTAACCAGCTTGAACGTGTCTGTTGCCACGGGCGTGTGTTTATATGAAGTAGTGCGTCAGCGGAAAGGGTTCTAGGTTGGGCCTTGGCCCAAAACCCAACCTACAAATATATTATGATACAAATTCATTAATCGTTTTCACCAACCGAACAATCAACTCATCCATTTCATCTTCACTAATAATTAACGCCGGTAAAAGTCTAATCACCGACTCAGCAGTAACATTCAGCAACAAGCCATTAGTCAA
Organism: Legionella genomosp. 1; assembly: GCA_945889365.1. Taxonomy (GTDB): domain Bacteria; phylum Pseudomonadota; class Gammaproteobacteria; order Legionellales; family Legionellaceae; genus DDPF01. The sequence goes on from CAMDBQ010000029.1 coordinate 2,776, forward strand.
GCCGATCAGTTTTATATCATTAGCGGCTCTGTCTAGCTCGATCCCTAACATGAAGCCTTTACCGCGAATACCTCGAACATTGGGGTGATCGCCTAATTCGCGGATTAATTTGTCCTTGAGGAGGATGCCGTTGCGCGCTACCTGTTCACATATGTTGTCGCGTTCAATCACATTTAATACGGTGAGGGCAGTAGCGCAAGCCAGTGGGTTGCCACCGAACGTTGCTCCATGATTACCCGGTTTGAATAGGTCACGGGCACGTTTTCCCATCAAGCAGGCACTGATCGGTACGCCATTACCCAAGCCCTTGGCCGTGGTTAAAATATCAGGTTTAATCCCCAGATTCATACAAGCAAACAATGTTCCGGTTCGGCCGTTGCCCGTTTGTACTTCATCAAAAATTAATAGCCAGTCATTTTTTGCACAAAGGGCAGCTACTGCACGCAAGTAAGTTTCATCTCCAACAAGAACACCGCCTTCACCCTGTATCGGCTCAAGCATTACAGCCACGACATCATCGCGATTAGCTGCAATGGTGCGTATGGCTTCAATGTCGTTAAATGGCGCGCGAATAAAACCCGACACCAGTGGTTCAAAACCGGCCTGAACTTTGCGTGAGCCTGAGGCAGTCAGTGTGGCCATGGTCCGGCCGTGAAATGCACCTTCCATAACAATAATGGACGGCGTTTCAATGCCTCTTTTGTGACCATACAGCCTCGAAAGCTTGATTGCTGCTTCATTGGCTTCAGCACCAGAGTTGTTAAAGAACACCTGATCCATGCCGGTTAAGCTCGTCAGCTTTTCTGCAAGCAGTTCCTGTTCCTTAATATGGAAGGCATTAGACGGATGCAGCAATTTGGCGGCTTGCTGTTGGATGGTTTTCGTTACATCGGGATGAGCATGGCCTAAGCCACAAACGGCTATCCCGCTAAATGTATCAAGGTATGCTTTGCCCTGTTCGTCATATAACCAAACGCCTTTGCCGTGAGTGAAGGTCACAGGCAAAGGGTTGTAGGTGGTGATTAAGGTCATGGTTACTCCTAGCGCATATTGCTGGCTACAAAATCCCAATTAACCAAGTGCCAGAAAGCGTTCATGTAATTTGGACGGGCGTTGCGGTAATCAATGTAATACGCGTGTTCCCAAACGTCGCAAGTCATCAGTGCGGTTAATCCGTCAGTCATAGGTGTACCGGCATTACTGGTGCTGGTAATTTTCAGGCTGCCTTGTTTGTCTTGTACTAGCCAAGCCCAGCCCGATCCAAACGTTGTGATAGCCGCTTGGGTAAATTGTTCCTGAAATGCTGCAAATGATCCAAAGGCATGGTTAATTGCATCGGCTAATTTACCAGTGGGCTCGCCGCCGCCATTAGGGCTCAGGCAATGCCAATAAAAGGTATGATTCCATACTTGTGCTGCGTTATTGAATATGCCGCCAGATGATTTTTTGATCACATCTTCAAGTGTCATGGTAGCAAAGTCACTGTCAGCCACTAATTTATTTAAGTTGGTCACATAGGCTTGATGATGTTTTCCATAATGGTATTCCAGGGTTTCCTGGGAGATGTGTGGTACGAGGGCATCCATTTGGTAAGGTAGATGGGGTAATGTGAAGGTCATGTGTGGCTCCTGATTGTTTTTTTGGAAAGGATAAGTGTAGCAGGTTAAAAAACACTTACAATCAAAGATTGCAGTAGTTGCAATATGGTCTGATTTTCGCCATAATGGATTTTTGTGGCTTACAATATAGGTGGTACCGTGGATACAATAGAAAAAATCAAGAAACAAATCACTGATAATACAATACTTTTATATATGAAAGGCAATCCCAAGGCTCCTCAGTGCGGGTTTTCAGCACGCGCTGTTCAATGCATTGATGCCTGCGGTGTTGATTTTTCTTATGTTGATATTCTCGCAAATCCAGATATTCGTCAAACATTGCCACAATATGCTGATTGGCCTACGTTTCCTCAATTGTATGTGAAAGGTGAACTAATCGGAGGTTCTGATATTATTGCCGATATGTATGAACAGGGTGAGTTAGAGCATTTGCTACGGGAAGCAGTTGCAGTATAATTTTGAATAATGGAGAGAATAAATGAGTGTTTTAGTTGGACGTAAGGCGCCAGATTTTATAGTTCCTGCGGTATTAGGAACCGGTGAAATGGTTGCTAAATTTAATTTTTGCGAAGAAACCAAAGGTAAGTATGCGATTGTGTTTTTCTACCCGCTTGATTTTACTTTTGTTTGCCCTTCCGAGTTAATCGCCTTGGATCATCGCATGGCTGATTTCACGAGCCGTGGCGTCAATGTTATTTCAGTATCAATTGATTCGCATTTCACACACAATGCCTATCGCAATACGCCGATCAACAAAGGTGGAATAGGGCCTGTGACGTTCACCATGGCAGCTGATATGACTCACGCTGTTTGCCAAGCTTACGGGGTGCAGCATCCTGCAGCAGGTGTTGCACTACGCGCGGCGTTCATTATAGATAAAGAGGGTGTGGTGCGATCTCAAGTTGTTAATGACTTACCAATCGGGCGTGACATTGATGAGTTGTTGCGGCTTGTTGACGCAGTACAATTTACTGACGAACATGGCGAAGTATGCCCTGCTGGTTGGAAAAAAGGTCACGCCGGTATGAAAGCTAGCCCACAAGGTGTGGCTGAGTATCTTGCTGAGCATTCTGAGACCTTGTAATAAGTAACTAAGCCGCGACTGTTAGTCAGTGTTCACCAATATGTTGAGTGACTGTGAACACTGACTAACGGTCGCGGCTGGCTTTACATATGCAATCCCTGCCACGTATTCATCATTTTACAAAACAATTCCGCAGTTTTCTCCGCGTCATAAATCGCAGAATGGGCTTCATCCGCATTAAAAGGGATGCCAGCTGATGCCATTGCTTTTGCTAACACGGTCTGCCCATACATCATGCCCGCAAGGGTTGCTGTATCAAAACAAGTAAACGCATGAAACGGCAATTTTACCCCTGCACGTTTGGCAGCCGCCTTAACAAATAATAAATCAAACCAGGCATTGTGCCCAATCAATACCGCTCGTTGGCAGCAACTTTGTTTTAATGCTTTATTAATCGGTGCAAACAAGTTTAACAAAGCCTGTTTTTCATCCACCGCGAAGCGCAACGGCTGCCAGGGGTCGATGTGATTAAACGCAAGCGATTTTGGGTCGAGCTCTGAATGCTCAAAGGGCAATACATGTTCGAAAAAGCTCGTTGTTGGCGTGAAATGTCCTTGCTCATTGATGTCTAGCAATACAACACACATTTCCAATAATGCGCTTTTTTGCGGATCAACTCCACCGGTTTCTACGTCGACAATGACGGGTAAAAAACCACGAAAACGTTGCTTAATTTTTTTGGTGAACAAGTGGTCAGGTGGATTCATGAATACTCCATTGCAGGGTGCTGCCAGCGGCTAGTGGCACGACTTGATCATGACCGAAGGCTAAAGTTTGTGGGATGACCTGTGATGCCTTGGCCAGCTCGATCCGTTCACTCAGGATAGGCAATTGATAAAAATTAGCGCCGAATTGACTCATGAAGGCATCCAGTCTTGCCATTTGATTTAAATTATCAAACACTTGAGCATACATTGCCAATGCAAAGGGTGCTGAATACACACCTGCACAACCGCAGGCACTTTCTTTGCTTTCTTTTGAATGAGGTGCGCTATCGGTCCCGGCGAAAAATTTGCTGTTCCCGCTGATAACCGCTTGCTGAAGTGCCATCTGGTCGCGCTGCTGCTTTAAAATAGGCAGGCAATAATAATGAGGCCTGATGCCTCCAGCGAGCAGGTGATTGCGGTTATATAATAAGTGATGGGGGGTGATGGTAGCCGCAACGGTTGCGGGTGCTTGCGTTACAAAATCAACTGCCGCTCGAGTGGAGATATGCTCTAACACCACGCGTAGCTTGGGGAAATTTCGAACCAATGGCGCAAGATAGGCATCTATAAACAAGGACTCTCGCGCAAAAATGTCACCATAAGTCACTTCACCATGAATTTGCAAAACAAGATTATTTGATTGCATCACCTCAAGCAAAGGATACAGTGCGCGAACTGAATGAGCCCCTTGCTCAGAATTGGTTGTGGCACCCGCCGGATAAAGTTTCGCACCTAATATATGTGTGTGTGAAGTCATTGCATTTAAAGCATCAGGTGTTACGTTTTCATTCAGATAAAGTGTCATGTAGGGGATGAATGACTGATCTTTGCCGCGTGCCGCCAAGATGCGCTCGCGATACGCGTTAACAGCGACAACGGTGGTTAGTGCAGGGCTGAGATTAGGCATGACCAATGCACGTGCAAAATGATGGGCTGTTGCAGGCACCGTATGTTTCAATGCATCATTGTCGCGTAAATGCACATGCCAATCATCGGGACGAGTGATAGATAAAGTACGCAAGGCTTAAAGCTCCTGGAACGGAAAAGTATAGGATAACATGATTTGTAACCGTTCAGATCCCCACATCGTTTAGCTGCCGCGCAGGAGCTAAAAATGAACACCACCAACAATTTATCGCGCTTTATTGTCTTTTATTCTATATTTTTTACAAAAGGCATTGACAATCAGGCAGTTTATTATAATTATAGTCTGAACAGTCTGAATCATGGGCAACATCGGCCAAGGTGACTGTAGGTATGAATTTATTCTGGGAATGTTGACATTGCGTACTTGAGGATTGATAATCTACTCAAGTACGTTTTCGGATTAGAGCGATAATGGCGTACTGAAGTCAGCACTAAGTTGTGGCTTTACAAAAAAACGGAAGTTTAATAATAAAAAGTGGAGATAAACTATGTTAAATTTGAAAAAAACAGCTGTAGCTGTACTTGCTCTGGGTAGCAGTGCTGTATTCGCTGGTTCTATGGGTCCTGTTTGCAGCGCTGTGAACGTCACTGTTCCTTGCGAGGCTACAGCATGGGATTTCGGTGCTAAAGCGCTGTATTTGAAACCTTCTTCTACCAATAACGTTGGATTCAGTCGTGTTAATGACCTTGGGTTTGATGACGCTAGTATTGCAAATGATCACACTGCAGGCTACAACTGGGGCTTCCAGATTGAAGGGTCTTATCATTTCAATACCGGTAATGACTTGAATATCAACTGGTATCATTTGAGCAAGTCTGAGTCACATACATTTGGTGAACAACCCGCTTTTGCGTTCAAAAAATCAGCAACAGTGTCCGTCTCATCACTTGAGAAAGGCGCTGAACTCAGCATTGATCCTAAATGGGATGCGGTTAACTTCGAATTCGGCCAACACGTTGATTTCGGCGATAACAAAGCCATTCGTTTCCATGGCGGCGCTCAGTATGCTCGTTTAGCTAACACTGTAAATGCTAGCAGCGGTGTTCTAACTACTATTACCACTAATGGGGTTGCTACTAGTGTATCTGAATCTACTGCAACGACATACAACCCAACTTACAACGGTTTTGGTCCTCGTTTAGGTATGGACATGTCTTATGATTGGGGCAATGGTCTAGGTCTGTATGCTAATGGCGCAACTGCAATTCTGGCTGGCACACGTTCTTTCCAAGCCACATGGTCAGACGATCTGGGCAACTCAATCGGTGGCAGCCGTTCTAGCACCGTTATTGTTCCAGCAATTGATGCTAAATTAGGCGCAACTTACACTTATGCTATGGCGCAAGGTGATTTGACTCTGGATGCCGGTTGGATGTGGGTTAACTACTTCAACGTTCATGCAAACCTAGAAGGCGACAACAATGACTTCGGCCTGCAAGGTCCGTTCATTGGTCTGAAATGGATGGGTAACGTTGCGTAATTTCACGTACCGGTTCCAATTAAAAAAGCCCATTACTTCAGTAATGGGCTTTTTTTTAGTTAAAAATCAAGCATTGTTGATGGAAGTCGCAGGGCCACCTCATGAAGGTGGCCCTGTGTGTTGAACCCTCTTGCATATGATTAATGATGAGGGTATTTTAAACGCCTCAATCTGACGCATTGTCGGCGAAAAAATAACCATCGAGGACATCATGACTGCAATATCACTCCCTGAATTCAAGCACATCAACATAATTGACTTTACAGGCCGCCTGGCTACCCTGCTATCGAACAACACACAAAAATTGGCCGCTATACTGAAAGAAAACAAAGCCTTTACCTGGGCTAATCTCATGAATCCCCTGGATGATATGGATGATGAGCTTGAAAAATTTTGGTCTCCATTGGCTCATTTGCATGCAGTGGTTAATTCACCAGAACTGCGGGATTGCTATGAAGCGTGTCTGCCCTTGTTATCTGCTTATGAAACCGCAAGGGGCCATAATCAGGCACTGTATGAGGCAATTAAATCCCTTGATAAACAAACGCTGGATCAAACGCAATGCAAAATCGTAGATGATACTGTGCGTGATTTTGCATTATCCGGGGTGGCGCTGTCTACCAAGCATAAACAGCGGTTTGAAGCCATTTCAGCCAGACTATCAGATTTATCAAACCAGTTTGAAAATAACGTCCTGGATGCTGCCCATGATTTTCAATTACATATAACGGATGAGGATCGACTGACAGGTTTGCCTGAACATGCCTTGCATAATGCTCGTGAGTTAGCCGAAGAAATAGGCTTGTCCGGTTGGGTGCTTACGCTGGAGTTTCCCTGTTATCTAGCCGTTGTAACTCACGCTCAAGATCGGCTGTTACGCGAGGAATTATACAAAGCATTTGTAACTCGCGCCTCAGATCAAGGTCCATCAGCGGGGAAATTTGATAATACGCCCGTTATGAATGAGATGTTAACCTTGAAGCATGAAAAAGCCAAATTACTGGGGTTTGCCAATTATGCCGAATTATCTTTGACGACTAAAATGGCCGATTCCACACAGACTGTGTTGCATTTTTTATCTGACTTAAGTCGACGCGCACACGGCCAAGCTGAAATTGAATTTAAACGGCTGCAAGAATTCGCCCGAGAATGTGAAGGATACTTAGAGCTGGCACCATGGGATATTGCCTATTTATCTGAAAAGAAAATGCAAACCCGCTATGCGATATCGCAAGAAGAGTTACGCCCGTTTTTTCCATTATATAAAGTGATGGACGGGATGTTCAGTATCATCAATACCTTGTATGGCATGACGCTGGAAGAAGTGAAAGACGTTGATACCTGGTATACTGATGTGACGTGTTATCGCGTGATCGACAGTGAGCACAAAATGCGTGGCTACGTTTATGTTGACCTATTTGCGCGTCCACACAAGCGAAGTGGTGCATGGATGGATTCTTGCCAAAGCAGGCGCAAGCTTGCAGGTGATGAAGTGCAATTACCGATCGCGACCGTAACGTGTAATTTCGCCAAAGCCGTAGGCAAAAAACCAGCCACTTTGTCGCATGATGAAGTCATCACCTTATTTCACGAATTCGGCCATTGTTTGCAACATGTTTTAACCCGTGTTGATTACTTGGGCGCATCAGGCATTAGTGGAGTTGAGTGGGACGCCGTTGAACTTCCCAGCCAACTTTTTGAAAACTGGTGCTGGGATTCACATGCGTTGCAATTATTAACCTCTCATGTGGAAACAGGGGAAACTTTGCCACTGGAGTTATTTAGCAAGTTGCTCAAAGTAAAAAATTTCCAATCCGCAATGGGCATGATGCGGCAATTGGAGTTTTCGCTGTTTGATTTTAGAATTCATCAAGAATACAGTAACAATCCTGGGTTTGTCGCGTCAATTATTGCTGATGTGCGTAAACAAACCACGGTTGTACCGATTGATCCCTGCAATCGTTTTCAACATAGTTTCAGCCATATATTTGGTGGTGGTTATGCGGCGGGGTATTACAGTTATAAATGGGCTGAAGTTCTCTCTAGCGATGCATTTGCCCGTTTTGAAGACGACGGCGTGTTTAATGCTGAAACAGGGCGTGATTTTTTGCGTTGCATACTTGAAGTGGGTGGCTCACGCAAAGCAGCCGATGCCTATCTCGCTTTTCGTGGACGTGAAGCAACCGTTGAAGCCTTGCTTAGGCATAACGGAATTAATGCATGACCACATTATATGATATTGCTGTTACCACGATTGACGGCAAAGAAACAACACTCAAACCTTATCAGGGGCGAGTGTTGTTAATTGTTAATGTAGCGAGTCGCTGCGGTTTTACACCGCAGTACGCTGAACTTGAAGTGCTCTATAGAGCATATGAATCAAGAGGACTCACTGTTCTAGGCTTTCCATGCGACCAGTTTCTGCATCAAGAACCCGGCGGCAACGAAGAAATAAAAGCCTTCACTGACAGTTGTTTTCGCATAACATTTCCCATGTACGCAAAAATAGATGTCAATGGCAAACACAGGGCGCCGTTGTATGAGTACTTAGTCACACACATTGAAAAGAGACCATTAAAATGTATCCCCTGGAATTTCTCAAAAATACTGGTTGACACCAATGGCCGCGTATTACGCCGCTATTTACCGATCACGTCATTCAAAACTATTAAGAAAGATCTGGAGAAGATGCTTTGACCTCGACGCGGTCGTGG
>CAMDBQ010000030.1 GCA_945889365.1 Legionella genomosp. 1
TATACTTGGTTAAATCACTAAAAACAAATATCACCCACATGAAAATTAACGTCCTTATAATTTTAACCATAATTGCTGTTTTGAATGGATGTGGCAAATCGCACCAACGCCATTACCAGGGTTACGTCAAGGGTGAATATATTTACCTCGCGTCACCCTACTCCGGTACATTAGAAAAAAAATACGTACAGGGCGGGCAGCATGTCAAAAAAGGAGACCTCTTGTTTCAGCTTGATCCGAATCCACAGGCGCTTATTATTGCCGAAGCCAAGGCGGGTGTGCTGCAGGCGCAACAGGTCTATACTGATTTAGAAAAGCCACGACGTCCGGAAGAATTATCCGCGATCGAGGCAAAAATAGGACAAGCCACCTCACAAGTCGCTTTAGCGGCACTGCGTGTGAAGCGAAATCAGGCCTTGTATGATAAGCGTGTGTTGCCTAAAGATAGTTTGGATGCATCTATTCAACGCCATCAAGAACTAATTTATTTAAAATCTCAGTATGAAGCAAATCTGGCTTTTGCCAAACAGGGCAGCAGAGAAGGTCAAATTAAAGCACAAGCAGCGACAATTGTTTTGATTAAGTCTAAAATGGAGCGAGCGGAATGGGAGTTGGCGCAAAAGTCTTTTTACGCACCGGCTGATGGTGTGATTTTTGATACATACTTTCGTAAAGGTGAATTTGTTGGTGTGCAGCAGCCTGTCGCCTCTCTTTTGACACCGGATAATATAAAAATTGAATTTTTTATTCCAGCAGGTGCATTGAGCGATTTAAACATTGGAAAGAAAATTTCGTTTGATTGTGATGGATGTAAGCAAAGCAATCACGGAGTTGTGCAATACATATCACCGGAAGCGGAATATGTGCCACCTTTGGTATATAGTCGTGACAACCGAGATAAACTGGTTTTTCGCATTAAGGCAAATATAGACGACTCAGCACAATTCAAACCCGGCCAGCCGGTGGTTGTAACGGTGTTAACAAATGACTGATCACCTGGTTATTGACGTTACTGCTTTGCGAAAATCATTTGATGGCCGTGTGGTGGTTAATGATATTGATTTACATCTAAAAAAAGGTGAGGTTTTTGGCTTTCTGGGACCCAATGGTAGCGGTAAAACCACAACCATTCGTATGCTCTGCGGATTGCTTACGCCAGATGGCGGTGAAGGGACGTGCCTTGGTTATAATATTCTTACCCAATCTGACAGTATTAAGCAACGCGTCGGGTATATGACTCAAAAGTTTAGTTTTTACACGGATCTAAGTGTTGAGGAAAATCTGATTTTTATTGCCAACGTTTATGGTATGAATAAGAAAAAAATCCGTGTGGAGCAGACAATGCTCGATATGGATTTGGCTGACAGACGCAAACAGTTGGCTGGTGAGCTTTCTGGTGGCTGGAAGCAACGCCTGGCACTTGCTGCCTGCCTGTTACATGAACCAGAATTGTTGCTGCTTGATGAACCTACGGCAGGCATTGATCCCATTGCACGACGAGATTTTTGGGATAAAATTCATGCATTAAGTGAGCGCGGCATCACAACGTTGATGTCTACTCATTACATGGATGAGGCCGAACGGTGCACCCGACTGGCCTATCTGGCATATGGCGATCTGATGCTCACAGGTACAGTGGACGAAGTGATATCTGCTACTAAATTACACACGTGGGAAATTCGTGGCGAGATCACCACGCATCTTTTACAAGTAGTAAAAAAAATTGAATACGTGACGCAAGCGGCATTATTTGGTCGTCAAATACATGTATGTGGTTATCATCCTGAACATATAGAGCGAGGGTTAAAAGCATTGGCAAAAGACCACGCTATACAGTGGCAGGCGATTACACCTACACTTGAAGATGCATTTATTAGTCTCGTGATAAAATCACAAGGAGAATTAGGTTGAACCGCTGGAGTGGCTCTCGCTTGCTTGCTGTCATGCTTAAGGAGTTTATCCAAATGCGTCGTGATAAAGTCACGTTTGCGATGATGGTTGGGATCCCCTTGATCCAGCTGATGCTGTTTGGTTATGCAATTAATTTGAATCCGCGCCATTTGCCCACGGCTATTGTTGGTGCTGACCAAAGCGAAATGAGCCGACGAATTTTGACCAGCATGGAAAATTCGACCTATTTTCAATTTATCAGCCCAGCATCAACTGAAAAAGACGCAAATTATTTACTCAAAACTGGACAAGTGCAGTTTGTGGTTAATTTTCCACCTACTTTTTCGCATGATTTAGTAAAAGGATTAAAACCAGAGTTGCTCCTCGAGGCGGATGCTACTGATCCAGCCGCGACCAGTCGTGCAGGGGCAGTCTTTGCTGATCTGGCTGGTTTTGCCCTAAAAGATGAGTTGAAAGGCCCCCTTGCCTCCCTGAATACAACTTCGCCTCCTTACACGCCTATGATTCATGCCGTATACAACCCGCTAGCGATCACGGCTTACAACATTGTTCCCGGTCTTCTTGGCGTCGTGCTGACGATGACGCTTGTAATCATTACAGCCCTTGCCATTACGCGTGAATATGAGCGAGGGACTATGGAAAATTTACTCGCTACTCCATTAAAGCCTTTGGAGGTGATGGTGGGGAAAATCGTGCCTTATATTATTGTCGGTTATGTACAGATCTCACTAATTCTTTGCATGGCGAGGTTATTGTTTGGCATTCCCATGGAAGGAAGCATTTTCTTGTTATTAATCCTGTGTTTACCATTTATTGCAGCCAATTTAGCCATGGGACTCACGTTTTCTACGCTAGCGAGCAATCAGTTACAAGCCATGCAGAGCGCGATGTTTTTCTTTCTACCTTCCATTTTATTATCAGGATTCATGTTTCCCTTCCGCGGAATGCCGGAATGGGCGCAATTCATCGGCAACATCCTGCCCTTGACGCATTTTTTGATTATTGTTCGCGGTATTTTATTGAAAGGAAATGGCTTCGTCGATGTGTGGCGACAGATGTTACCTATTCTTGGATTCATGATAGTAGTGATGTTTATCGGATTTAAGCGCTATCGAAAAACGCTTGATTAGAGCTCAAATCGTTTAGGAAAATTAAATCTTCCATATTCCCTAAACTCATGTACGATAATTAGACCACCATCATATAGGGATGATGATCTATGCGTGTGACGTCATCAGGTATCAGTTTACTTTTATTTTCAATGCTAGTAGACGGTACCTTCTTTCATTTTGAAATTTGGTAGTAAACAGCCGTGTTAAAAAATTATTATGGAATCGTAAAATGCACACATCAAATTACATCTATCATCATGAAGATCAAGCACTGCAAGGTTATTTGGCTTATGATGACGAAATCAATACAGTACGCCCAGCGGTATTGGTCATACATGATTGGTCAGGTCGCAATGAATTTGCCTGTCAACAAGCTGAAATGTTTGTGAAGTTTGGTTACATAGGCTTTGCAGTAGACATGTATGGGCAAGGCCGTACTGGTGAGACCACGGATGAAAAGCAAGCTTTAATGATGCCATTAGCCAATGACAGGGTATTGTTACGCGCACGCATTTGTGCAGCGTTAGATGCTGTGGCTGAATTGACATTTGTTGATCGTCATCGTATTGCAGTAATGGGGTTTTGTTTTGGTGGCTTGTGCGCCCTGGACTTGGCCCGTAGTGGGGCGGATATCGTTGGAGCTGTGAGTTTTCATGGCTTGTTAAATAAACCGCAGGATCTATCTAATCAGTTAATTAAAGGTAAAATTTTAGCTTTACATGGTTACAATGACCCGATGGTCACGCCTGCAGATGTGAATACATTTTGTCAAGAAATGACAAAAGCGGGTGCTGATTGGCAAATGCACATGTATGGCAATACACAACATGCTTTCACCAACCCACAGGCACATGATCAAACGTTGGGATTGATTTATAACGCTGAAGCTACACGTCGTTCATTTCGGGCGTTGACTGATTTTCTCGATGAAGTATTTACATGACAACGCAATCTGAAATTTACGCTCTGGCTGAGAGGCTTGGCCAGGTATTACTGAGCCGTAATGTGCGTTGCACGGTTGCAGAATCTTGCACCGGCGGCGGTCTTGCCGTAGCAATTACGGATGTTGCGGGTAGTTCTCAATGGTTTGATCGTGGTTTTGTGACCTACTCCAATGAGTCAAAGCAGCAAATGTTAGGGGTGCCGGCACAAATGATCGCATCGCAAGGAGCGGTGAGTGAGGCGGTTGTACGAGCTATGGCAGAGGGCGCCCTTGCTGCAAGTGCCGCTAATTTGAGCGTAGCCATTAGTGGCATTGCTGGACCTGATGGCGGAACTTTAGAAAAGCCCGTCGGTACAGTATGGGTGGCTTGGTTCGGAGATGGACAAACTACCCAGGCGAAATGTTATTTGTTGTCGGGGGATCGATTAACCATACGCCAACAGGCTGTTAAAATTGCATTGAAAGGTTTAATTCAAATCATTACCAAGGGTTTTCCATTGAGCCATAAAATGGATTCCCTAAGGTTATAATAATTGCACAAATGGTTATAGCTGGGTTATAATATGTTGATTTTATCTGCTTTGTTGTGCGTATGCTTCTTGTGAAGTGTATCAGGAGAAAAAATGAGCCCGCAGTTGCAACCGTTAACCATCAATTTACCGATCGGCAGTATAGACGCCTATATTCATAGCGTTAATCAAATTCCCATGCTGACAGCTGAAGAAGAGCAGGATTGCGCGCGGCGCTTTCAAGATCAAGATGATGTAGAGGGCGCCCGGTCTTTGGTGCTTGCACATTTACGTTATGTTGTGCGTGTTGCGCGTGGTTATTTAGGTTATGGCTTGCCCTTGAGTGATTTGATTCAGGAAGGCAATGTGGGTTTGATGAAGGCGGTTAAACGATTTGATCCTACAGTCGGGGTGCGTTTGGTGTCTTTTGCGGTTCACTGGATTAAATCTGAAATTCATGAATATGTCTTGCAAAACTGGCGTATCGTTAAAGTCGCAACCACTAAATCACAGCGTAAATTATTTTTTAACCTTCGCCAGATGAAAAAACGCCTGGGTTGGATGAATAATGAAGAAGTCGATGCGGTGGCAAATGATTTGGGTGTGACGCGTGAAGACGTATTGGTGATGGAACAGCGCTTGAATGCCATGGATGCCTCGTTTGACGGCGATGACTCGGATGACGATGATACGAATTATAAATCAGCCCCAGCAGGTTACCTGCCAGCGGCTAATAGCGATCCTGCCCAATTGTATGAACAAGACAATACCGGTACACAGAGTCGTGAAAAATTGCATTTGGCATTAGCGAGCCTGGACGAACGCAGTCAAGATATCTTGCAACAGCGCTGGTTGCTGGATGACAAAGCGGTAACCCTGCATGCCTTGGCTGACAAATATGGTGTATCCGCTGAGCGTGTAAGGCAGTTGGAAAAAAATGCTATGAAGAAATTACGGGAGCATATGGAAGGGCTTTAACGGAACGAGTTATTCTGGGAATTATCCTGATCAACCACATGGATGCGAGTTTACAAAGAGCAGGAATGCGGAGATCAAAAGGTTGACGCCTTAGCCCAACAGCAGTATCCAATCGAAGACTACTGTTGGGCTAAGGCGCCAACCTTATATTTTCACCCTAACGCTTTAGTTTTGCATGCAAAGCTTGTTTTGTTTTTTCATCAACAAAGGCGCAATCAATGGCCATGGCGGTGATGGATTCCATTGTCGCATCGCTGTATTCATAAGCTTCTTGCACGCGTGCATATTCTTGTGGCAGCGTCGTACCAAAAAATGGTGGATCATCAGAGCTCAGACTGATCTTAATCCCCGCGTCCAGTAATTTAGGGAAGGGGTGGCTGTTAAAGTCTTTAAATACACCCAGCTTGATATTGCTCGAAGGACAAACTTCCAGTGCAATGTTACGCTCTTTAAGTAGCTCCATAGTTTCTTGCGAGTGAATGACTTGTACACCATGACCGATACGTTGAATGGGCAAGTGCTCCATGGCTTCAATCATACCGCTGGCAGGCGCAAATTCGCCCGCGTGAACAGTGCAGAACAGGCCTGAGTCTGCGGCAATTTGATAGGCTTTTTTAAATAACTTAGGTGGAAAATTAATTTCGTCGCCGCCTAAGCCAAATCCTGTCGCACAAGGAACCGATTCACGGACTGCATTTTCAGCCACACGAATGGATGCGTCCACGCCAAAATGTCTCACGGCAGTAATGATAATGCGGCCTATGATGTCAAACTGGGCTTCAGCGTCGTCAACCGCCTGCTGGATTGCGCGCAAATGTTCAATGGATGGAATGCCGCTGACTTGCTCGGCATGATCAGGTGAGTACATCATTTCTACATATAAAGTATTTTCCAGTGCATTGGCACGCAAATAATCGAAAGTGATGTCGTAATAATCTTGCGGTGTTTTAATAAACGCAGCCACAGTGTCATAGACTTGTAAAAAGTGCAGGAAATCTCGTGACAGATAGCTGTTGCCATCCGCAGCGATCAAGCCTTCTGGCATGATTAATTTATTACGTTTTGCGAGTTTGTGGGCCATGATCGGAGTGATCGTGCCTTCCAAATGAACATGAAGTTCGGCTTTTTTAATCGACATACGGATTCTCTTGGTTGAATTCATGGTAACTTTATTAAAAACCCGATAAAATTGCCAGTATAATTTAAACCAGGAATAAATCATGAACAGTTATGATATTGACAAGGCCTATGTAAGTCCTTATGACCGCTTTTTATTTGAATTTGATGCCTGCCATGAAAAATCTGCATCGCAACTAAAAGAAATTAAAAAATACCAGCGCATTTTTGCGCAGCGTGACCAAGCCGTTCCAGCAAAGGTGCAAGATAGTGCCTTGAACGATTTTTAATTGTAGGAGCAGATAATGGCGATATGGTTTAAACAATGGACTCCGGATGATTTAAATCTACGCAGTGAGAACACACTTGCTGATTTTCTTGGTATAAAATTTATTGAAGTAGGTGACGACTCATTAACGGCAATCATGCTGATCACTGAGCGCAGCAAGCAGCCATTGGGCATCGTTCATGGCGGCGCCAATGTCGTATTAGCAGAAACCATCGCCAGCACCGCTGCAAATGCCGTGATTGATTTAGAGCGATTCTATTGCGTCGGTCTCGAAATTAATGCTAACCATATTCGTTCTGTGCGAGAGGGCATTGTGACCGCTGTCACGCGTCCTATTCACATTGGCCGCACGACACACGTGTGGCACGTTGATATTTATAACGAGGCTGGCAAACAAACGTGCGTGTCGAGAATGACCGCGTCTGTTATTGCACGTAACTAAAATCCCCAGTTGCTCAAATGATGGCTGATTGTTACTATCAGGGCTATTATGTTTTATTAAAAAGGTTGGCAAATGATTCAAAAAAATAGCCGTTATGCTTGGTTTATTTGGACCCTTGGTGCCTCTTTTTTCTTTTTTGAATACATTGTGCGGGTATCGCCTGGTGTGTTGGCGCAGCAGCTCTTTCAAGCATTCCATATTAATGCATATCAATTAGGTCTGCTTTCATCTGCGTTTTCCTTGTCTTATATCGCCATGCAAATCCCGGTAGGCACGTTGGTTGATAAATACAGCGTTCGGTGGTTGGTTGGGTTTATGGCGCTACTTTGCGCCGGGAGTACGTTTTTATTTGCTTCAACCGATACGTTTCAATGGGCGGTTTTCGCGCGATTTTTGATAGGTATTACCGGTGCATTCGCGTTTGTGGGTGCACTAAAGATTGCTACGCTGTTTTTCTCGCCGAAACACTTTGGTTTTCTTGCTGGCATGACGCAGGCCTTGGGTATGTTGGGCGCGGCAGCGGGTGCAGGACCTTTGTCGGTGGTTGTCGCATCCATGGGCTGGCGTCATACCCTGATGTTTCTGGCCGGTTTGATTGCAGTCTTGTCGCTGTTGATTTTTGTTTTGGTAAAAGACAAGCCCGCTAGTGATGGCTTGCCCGAACGAGAAACCCATTCCATTTGGGAGGGCGTTGTCGTTGTATTTAAAAGCAAGCACACCTGGATTAATGTGGTTATCATTGGCTTGCTTTATGCGCCAACTATGGTTTTGGGTGAGTTATGGGGGCCGCTCTATATTAGCCGAGTTTATAATGTGTCCCCCATTGAAGCCGCTAGCGTGATTAGCGTAATTTTGCTTGGGTGGGCGATTGGAAGCCCTTTATTTGGTTGGATATCTGATCGTATTCAACGTCGAAAACCGATTATCGTTTGTTCGGCGGCATTCAGTTTGATCTTTATTTTTATTATTCTTTATTGCCCTTCGCTGCCTATGCCATGGTTGTTTGTCGTAGCTTTTCTATATGGCTTTAGTAATGTTGGTGTCTCGACATGTTATGCGGTAGCGGCTGAGCTAACGCCGAACCATTATGCAGGAACCGCACTTGGCTTTACCAATATGGCCTCGATTTTGCTAGGCGCTTTATTCCTGCCTATTGTAGGTCGCCTGTTGGATCTGCACTGGGATGGTAAGCTGGTGGATGGAATGCGTTTTTACTCGGCAGCTGATTTACAATCGGCGATGATTTCATTGCCCATTTGTTTGGTGCTTTGTTTGATTTTATGTTTCTTTTTGAAAGAAAGTTATCCCGGGCGAGCAATTAAATCCGGTCTTTAGGCATCTGTATGGGCAATACGTGCCGCGGTTTATTCTAAATCCCCAATACATCCTTAACAAACGGAATGGTGATTTTGCGTTGCGCAATCAGGGACGCTTCATCCAGGCGGTTGAGCAGCGCATGTAAATCATGCATGTTGCGGGCAGAGCGATTTATTAAAAAATGACCGACGCTGGTGGGTAACTCAAAGCCGCGCCTACTGGCGTGCAGTTTTAACGTTTTTATTTTATCTTCATCGTTTAATTCATTGATCTGCATAACCAGCCCCCAGCTCAAACGTGATCGTAGGTCGGGCAGGCGAACTGGCATATTGGCAGGCGGTAGGTTGCCACTGATAATCAGTGTGGTTTGGCCGTTATCCCGGACGCGGTTATACAAATGAAAAAGGGCTTCTTCCCAGGCGGCATCTGTGGCGGTTGCGTCCAGATCGTCAATGCAGATCCAGGCTTGTTCATCCAGGCCCTCAAGAACATCGGGCCCCCATTCTTTAAGGGTCTTTAGAGGCAGGTATATAGTCGATTGATTTTCACTGACCGCTTGGCAGCATGCTTGCAAAAGATGCGACTTTCCGCTTCCTTCGATGCCCCAAAGGTAGATTAAGCGCTCACCATGTCCATTCAAAGTCTGGTGTACTTGTTGTTGTAGCAAGCTATTATTGCCCCAACAAAAATCATCCAGTGTGGCTTCATCGTTGAGTTGGACGGCCAATGCTAATTGACGGCTCATTGGGCGACCTGAGTGTTAGCGCAGGCCTTTTTCCCCCAAGTCCACGTATAATCGATATAACTGCCGATGGTGGTTGCCGCAGTTAACATGATCAGTGAATCTAACAGCTGAGGTGTAATTTTGAAAAAAGCCATTTCAAATAGACTCAGCGTAACCAAGGCCAACTGCAGAACGGTATTTATTTTGCTTAAATATGTTGGTTTGAAATCGGGTTTGCGCTTGATAAGCCAGTACCAGGCTAGTACGCCAATGGAAATAGTGATATCACGCAAAAACACCAACATCACCAACCACCAGGGGATGCGGCCAATTAATGCCAGAGAGATAAAGCTGGAGGCAATCAAAAGTTTATCTGCCATAGGATCTGCAAATGAGCCAAACGCGCTTTGCCAGTGAAAACATCTGGCCAGCCAGCCGTCCAGGGCATCTGTAAAGCCTGCAAGAAAAAAGATGTAAAACGCGTTAATATACTCCTGATGGTAGAGAAACACCAAAAAGGGTGCAATCAAAATCAAGCGTGCTAATGTTAATGCGTTGGGTATCTGTCGTAAAATCATGGGTTCAAAAGGACATTTTTTGTTTTATCTATTACTGCTCCAAGTGATGATGATTATATACAATACCCCATCTTTTGTCACATATAGTTTGCGGCTTCAAAAAAAACAGGTCCTCGGTAACATTTAGTTATCAGACCACGACCGGGTGTAGTGTTCGGTGCTCGGGCAAAAATACTATGGGCTTCCAGGGCTTGCTTAGTGTTTATAGTCGGTTGTCCCGTAGCGTTAGTCTTGTTTCCCTTGCACTTTAGCTTTAAACCTTCTACTACCATCTGCGCGCGGGCATGGTCAGCTTTGATTTCTACATCCTTGCCTCTGGCATGATAAATGCTATCAATGTCTGCTTGTAACTGATTGGCTGAGCTATTGTTAATCGCGATTAACCTCAAGTCTTTAGTCATTGTGGCGCACCATGCAAATATTACGCAAGGCAGGGAAATGTGGAGATTAGGTGGCAAAACACCCCAAGTAATGACGGATATTGTAATCGCTATATGTGCTATTAGATTGGTGTTGAACATAGCTAAATCTCGATTGTATGCTGTTTCAGCACGGACTTTGTTAACGTCGCTATTGTAATCACTCGCTGGAGCAAGGGGGGCATTTTGTTGCTCAATAGACAGAAGACGTATATCGATAATGTTTTTAATGATCTCGATACCTGCCGCCATGATAAACAGGAATATAGCGGGGGTAGTCATGCTACCTGCAGCAAGGTAACTCAGTGTATAAGCTGCAATAGGTAGTAGGTGCCCCAAGGTTTTGAAACAAAGCTTAATGGATTTGGTCGAGTCAGAAAGTGAGCCGTCAATTATAGCTTGGTACCATATGTAGCTCAGATGAAATCCATTGGTTGCAACACCAATTAAGGGCGTAGTGCGGAGCAAGTAGATCGTGTTGTTTAAGAGAGCGGAAATAAGCGGCAGGCTTTGCTCAAATAATGCCTCAACGACGCCTATGTGGTCTTTTAGGTAAAATAATGTGCTTGATATGGCTGTAAGTGAGGCAGCAATTAAAAAATAGCGCCACCAGGGGCGTTCGGTCTTTGTCTCTTCAATTAATTCACAAAAAAAGGCCACATGGGGATGTGTGGGTTGTAGTTTTTTAAGTGCAGCATAGAGATTTGGGCTCTCTAGATAGTTTTGGATTTGATTTTGTTGATCTGTTGTTAAGTGCGA
>CAMDBQ010000031.1 GCA_945889365.1 Legionella genomosp. 1
TGAGCCTTGATGAACGAGGCAACCGCCGCGATTTAAATTATAAAGAACTCAAGCAAAAAGTCAGCCAATGTGCTGCCGGTTTAATACACGCAGGCGTGGTAGCCGGTGACCGCGTTGCAGCGATCATGCCCAATGTGGATTATACGGTGATAGCCATGCTGGCAACCGCATCCATCGGCGCTATCTGGTCATCTTGTTCTTCTGATTTTGGCGTAAGCGCTGCCGTGGATCGCTTAGGTCAAATCGAACCGAAAGTTTTGTTTGTCTGTGACGGTCACGACTACCATGGCAAAACCCACTACGAGCGCTCTAAAATTCAAGACATTAGTGCGTTGATGCCAACCGTGACGCGCATAGTTTTCTGCCCGGTTATTCAATCAGAACTGGATCTAACCCAATGGGCCATCGCCATGACGTGGGACGATTTTCTGCAACCTACCTCAGCCATCCATTTCAACTCCCTACCCTTCAATCATCCCCTTTATATCCTTTTCTCATCAGGAACCACTGGCAAGCCGAAATGTATTATCCACAGCACCGGCGGCACGTTATTACAACAGGTTAAAGAATTGGGTCTGCACACGGACATTCACACCACAGACAACCTGCTTTTCTACACCACGTGCGGCTGGATGATGTGGAACTGGATGCTGTCAACGCTGGCCTTGGGCGCGACCATAACCCTGTATGAAGGCTCGCCCACCTTCCCTGATCCAACACGTCTATTTCAATTAATTGAAGATGAAAAAATTACAGTTTTTGGCACCAGTCCTAAACTTCTTGCCACGATTGAACATGCTGGCATTCATCTTGCTGATGCGTTTAAAACAATGTCTAGCCTGCGCTGCATCCTCTCCACGGGCGCGCCACTACTTCCCGAACAATATGATTTTGTAAATGAACACATCAAACCCGGCGTACAGCTCTGCTCCATTTCCGGCGGCACGGATATTGTCTCGTGTTTCGCACTGGGCAATCCCATCCTCCCAGTCTATCGTGGCGAGTTGCAATGCATAGGTCTTGGCATGGCGCTTGAGGTATATGACGAGCAAGGCCACCCCGTCCAGGAAACACGTGGAGAATTGGTCTGCACTAAACCCTTCCCGTCTATGCCGATCGGATTTTGGAACGATCCAGACAAAAATAACTACAAAAAGGCCTATTTCGCACGTTTCCAGGGTATTTGGGCGCACGGCGATTTTGCTGAAATCACAGCCAACCATGGCCTGATTATCTATGGTCGTTCTGATGCTGTATTAAACCCAGGCGGTGTTCGCATTGGCACCGCAGAGATTTATCGTCAGGTTGAAAAAATCCCCGCAGTATTGGATAGCGTGGTGATTGGTCAAGAGTGGGACAACGACATTCGAATTGTGCTGTTTGTAAAACTACAAGAAGGCATGAAACTCAATGCCGAACTGGACGCATTGATCCGAAAAACCATCAGAACCCATGCATCACCCAGGCACGTTCCCTCCCAAATCCTACAAGTTACCGACATTCCACGCACAATTAGCGGAAAAGTGGTCGAAGTTGCGGTTCGACAAGTGGTGCATGGGCAGGCGGTAAATAACCTGAGCTCACTGGCTAATCCTGAATCGTTGGAGGGTTTTAAAGATAGGGAAGAGTTAAGCAAGAAGTAATGACCATAGAGTTGGAGTGGGCATCCAAAAATTGGACGCTTTGGATTAGTGATGCATCTAAGTTATGGTGCCAGCAACCTGGTTCTAAAGCCAAAAACGATACCATGACTTGAGTGGACAATGAGTTGTACCAGGGATCGCATTCTGGTTTGATCGCCGTGCTAGTTCCAGTCAGCATGTTGACTGACTGGAACGGGATGGATTTTGAGTATATATGGTTTTCGCACCAGGTGTGCATGTATATTGCATGTATTTATTCTGAGCAACCGCAGTATCCATAACATCCCGTGGTGCTGCCACCATAGCATTTTTGTTTGTAGTTTGACGGGCATGTGTAGCTCTTACAGTCCTGTGTGTTATCGCACACACCTGTTTTACAAGAATAGGTGTATGGGCTGGCCAGCATTATAGGTATTGCCACTATTAGTATTTTTCCGATCATTGTATATGTAGTTTTCATTTGGTTTCTCCGTGAGTTTCAAGATCTAGCTAATGCCTCGTCTTATTAATACGCTCCCTTAAACTGTCGTCTCCGCGAAGGCGGCAACAATGCTTGGCATCACTACCATGCCAGAGATCCCCGCCTTCGCGGGGACGACA
The DNA here is from genome assembly GCA_945889365.1 of Legionella genomosp. 1. Taxonomy (GTDB): domain Bacteria; phylum Pseudomonadota; class Gammaproteobacteria; order Legionellales; family Legionellaceae; genus DDPF01. The sequence continues at coordinate 2,244 of CAMDBQ010000031.1, forward strand.
TCTCGTGGCTATGGAGTCAAGCTGGGCGTGAGTTTCCTGACTGGTGGGTCATGATAAGGCCGCGGCTTGTCCGCGGGATCCAGCTCCATCTATCTCGGCGCTAAAATTTTAACCGCCTGTTGCGCATCAACCTGGCCTGATTTAGCTGCTCGAGTAATCCAGTACCAAGCCTTTTTACGATCTTCTACTACGCCTTGACCATAGTAATACATATACCCAATAGCATACTCAGCATCAAGCTGCCCTTTATCTGCTTCGGGTTTCAAACGAATGAAAGCCTGTCGGTAATCCTGAACCTGGAAGCTTCTAATTCCCTCACGTAAATTTACACCACTTGTAACGCACCCACTTAACAAACAAACCACAATAAATACCAACACACTAAAACGCATGAGCTTCGTCCTCTGTTAACGGTTTTGCAGGAGCTTCGAAGATTAATTCATTTTTGGGGAAACTTAAACTCTCCAGCTCACCCTTTCGCTCAACAAACACACCATCCGGGGTAATCTGCTTGATAATAACACCACCCGGCAGTGTATCCCCCACGCGAAACGTTTGATCACGCCCTCCCGCAGTATGCAGAATCACCTGAGAATCTTTTTCAGGTTTAGCCAGCATAATGCCAACGACCTTCAAATTAAGCAGGGATTGTTTCACATCAGCTGTATTAAGATTTTTAGGTACATAATTCCCAAAAAATGGCATGTCTAAACCAATATTAGTCATCCGCGGCTGTGAGGACGTGTTTATTGCAACAGATGCAGTTTCATGGGGCTTCTTCAATGATGACAGCAAAATTATCCCTGCGATTAATTTCCAAAGAATTAAAATACTCAAAAATCCGACGAGTATTCGGGGGGCTATGGGTCGCAACAAATTTTGACAAACAGTCGAAATAACGTTATAAGTCATTTTTTGAATCACCAGGCGTATTTATGAAGCAAATAAAAGCAACCATTTTAATTTCACTATTCATAGGGTTATTTCAACCAGCAACTGCTGCCACTGCAATAGCCAACACAGATGCCTCCATGCAAAAAGAGATCTTATACCATATTAATAAATACCGCATTACACACGGGATGTCGATGCTAAAGATGAATAATCTTATCACCCAGGAAGCAACAGCCCATAGCCGCGACATGGCGCAACATAAAATGCCATTTGGTCATTTAAAATATGAACAACGCATGGGTCGATTGTTTAAAGCCATTGAGCATTCCAATGGTGGTGCTGAAAACGTAGCCTATAACTATAAAACGGCTGAAATTGTAGTGCAAGAATGGATTAAAAGCCCTGGGCACCGTCAAAATATCAGAGGAAGTTATAATCTGACCGGCATTGGCATTGCGCGTGATGAGCGCGGTAGAATGTATTATACGCAGATGTTTGTTCGCGCGTAGGTCGGGCTTGTCGATTACTGCTCTCAAAAATGACTACGCAAGACAGGGTCAGTGTCCACTCGATTCGACACCTAAGTCCAACTACGCCAACCAAACCCAACCTGCTGCTTGCATCTGGCCGTTGCATAGCATATTGTAAATATGTAATTAAGTGGCACGTTAAAGGAGCGTGGTATGGACTCATCATGCAAGACGAAGCATCTCGCAAGTGCTTCTGCATTGTTCGTGCTGGATAGTATTGCAGATTTTCTTGCCATAATCGGGAAATTGAGCAGTATATTATCCGGCTCAACAATTGCTATTTACTTTCAGATGAACCAGACATTATCCATTGACTATTACGCCAATGGCGACATATATGCCAATACAACTGCCGATTTAAGCTCGGCTTCGTGCGCAAACAACTATACTGATTTCATAACCAATGTAACGTTATTTGATAAAAAATATACGGGGCATACGAATTTGAGTATTGCCGATTACATTAGCCACCAAAATGTTCAAAACTTTATTGTATCCAGTCTACTTTTGGGTATTGCGCTCAAAACCATTGGTAATGTTCTGCATCTATGGGCGCAGGATAGAAAAGACGAATCCGCATCCAAGGCATATTTTTCTAAAAAACCGTCATGGAATGAATATAGCAACCAGACCCTGCACAGTATTTTGTCCTCTACGGCCACCTGCTCCATTTCCGCAATGATGGTTAGCACGATGATGTGCCTTCATCGGGTCAATTTTCAATATTACTATCCACTGAGCGGCATCACATTGATAGATGGCGATGGCTTTAACCGAATAATGCAGGTTCTATCCGATGAAGCTGGAAAAATTTTTCAATTCAAACCCTTTACTATTCCTCGATACCCGGACTTTTCGGAAACAGCATTATTCAATCTGACCATTCATTCCAACATTCAAACGCTGCTCGCTTTTGGTGCAAAAATTTACCACGAGGAGATCAACAGTGAGAAGCCACTGTTATATTCACCATCAACAACTACATCCCTGGTTTCAGCTGCTGTCAGCATGATTCTGTATCCGTTAAGTCGTTTTTTCAAATCAAAATCAGAACAAGAGCGCATCAAACGTCTGGCAGACATCGCGCTGATGAAAGAAAAAAATACTCTAAACTTGATTGATAATGAATGTTCACCCCCTTTTGGGTATGGCACCTTTTCGCCCTGAATGGTTATGACAGCGCATACTCCAAATCCGCTTTCAAATCACCAACATCCTCAATTCCCACTGACAAACGTACAAATCCATCATCAATTCCTAATGCCTTACGTGCTTCAGCAGGAATCGACGCATGGGTCATAATTGCAGGGTGTTCAATCAAGCTTTCAACTCCGCCTAAGCTTTCTGCGAGAGTGAATAATTCGCAGCGAGATAAAAATCGTTTTGCGCCATCCAGGCCGCCATCAACAACCATTGAAATCATGCCGCCGAAAGCCTGCATTTGCTGTTTGGCCAAGGCATGCTGGGGATGGGATGTTAGGCCTGGATAGATAACTTTTTGAATTACATGGTGTTTTTCAAGCCAATGTGCTAGAGTATTTGCGCTTTCGCAATGTTGTCGCATACGCAGCGGTAATGTTTTTAAACCACGCAATACTAGAAAGCTATCAAATGGACCGATGACGGCACCACATGCGTTTTGCAAAAAACCCATTTTTTCAGATAATTCAACATTATCGCCAACGACGACTACGCCGCTAATTACGTCAGAATGCCCATTTAAATACTTGGTTGCCGAATGCATAACCAGATCGAATCCAAGTTCAAGTGGGCGTTGAATCCATGGGGTAGCGAAGGTGTTATCGGCAACGGTGATCAGTCCGTGACGTGCGCCTAATTCTGCAATTTTGCGTAAATTCGTTATCTTAAGCATCGGATTGGATGGGGTCTCTAGCCAAATCATGCGGGTATTGGGTTGTATTGCTGCCTCAACATGAGCCATGTTTTCCATGTTAACAAAAGAAAATGATAGGTTTGATGTGCGGGTTTTAACCTTATCAAATAATCTAAATGTTCCGCCATAGAGATCGTCGGATGCAATAACATGATCCCCTGCATTAAGCAGATCTATAACCGTGTTAGTGGCCGCCATACCGGATGCAAAAGCAAATCCCCGTGTGCCTGACTCTAAACTGGCAATGCAACCTTCATAAGCACTGCGTGTAGGATTTTGAGTGCGTGAGTATTCATAACCCCGATGTACACCCGGTGATGATTGGCGATAAGTTGATGTGGCATAGATTGGTGTCATGACGGCACCAGTTGCGGGATCAGGAGATTGTCCTGCATGAATAGCTCGGGTGTCGAAGTGTTTTTTGTCCATGTTAAGCAAGGCCTGTTAGTCAGTTAACGATGGAGCCATTCTAGTTTAGTGATGTGGGAAGAAGCAAATTTTGATTTGTTGTGAAGGGTGACGCTTACATTATATGTGCGTTTAACTGGGGCCCATAGCCACGAGTTGTCGTCCCCGCGAAGGCGGGGACGACATGCATCAAACTTGTGGGTAATGATAAGGCCGCGGGTAGCAAGTCGAAATGTCAACAGGCCCTGGTGAGTCATAAATTATTTTTTAGACCAGATGAGGATTTAAAAATCAGACAGCCCTGTGGGTTGATACCATTGGTTTCTATTGGGATGAAAAAAGGCTAAACTCCAGAATAAAGATATGATGGATATCAACAGGCCTAAACAAGGAGGGCAGGATGTTTTTAAAACAATGTAATATTGATAAAACAGATCGGATAAATCGTGTGGTGATTGGCACCGTGTTATTTCTTGGTGTATTGATTGGAATGAGTAAGGTGTTTTTTATGGTCGTTGGGATTGTGTTGGTACTTGAAGGCCTCATTGGTTGGTGCTCTATTCCTTACTTCATAAGTAAACTCAAACAACATTGCAAAGACAATCGTGTTGATTGATGACTAATGATCAATCTTTTCTGCTGGTTACTGGGGGTCTTAATATACATTCTTCCAGGGCAGGCAACTCTGGAAGAAGAAATTAACAGACAATTCTGAAAAAAACGACAACTGTCAGATCAAGTTTTGGTTACTTCAATTTAGACCCCGTACCCCCTTTTAATAAACGCTCCTGCAGAACGCGCATCCACCTCACGGTTAAAAAAAAGACCAGACCTAAACAAAACCAATCAATGCACAGCATCATGAGCGCACGGTTCGTTGGTATTAAAAAAATTAAGGCATCAAGCTTGGCCGCAAAATAATAACTACCTGCCCCACCTATGGAAAAAAGACATAAAATACCAGGCAATTGCTGATTAAGCCATTGAGCATTCAGAAACCATGCGCTGAAACAAACCCACAACACCATTAACCAGGCTGGAATTAAGTGGCCTATATGAAAAGGAAACCTAAATACCCCGATTTGCATCATTATCGTATCATTCATTATCCCATAGAGTAATAATAGCAAGAAAAATAAGAGCGTGGGTCGTGTTAAAGGTTGATAAAATAAATTAAGTAAAAAAATTACAGCTGCAAAGCAATACCCGTATTGCGCATTATCGTTGCTTGATAAAATACAGAGCCACCATTGGACTTGAAATACCACGAAGGGTAGCAATGTTTTGATAAATGAATTCATTTTGCTTGGATGGCTAGTGGTTTAACAAAATGGAGATGCATATCACCTAAATACCCTTCAGCAAAACCTGCTTCACAATAAGAAAAATAAAAATCCCATAACCGCATAAAAGTGTTATCAAAACCCAAAGCAAGGACCTGTTCTTGTGCTTGAAAAAAACGCTCACGCCAAAGTTGGAGGGTTTTAGCGTAGTGCAAGCCAATGTCTTCTAAATGGAATAAACGTAAATCACTGGACTTGGTCATCGCGCTTAATAAAGAGGTAACCGATGGAATACAGCTTCCAGGAAAAATTGACCGTTTAATAAAATCGACCTCATGTTTGGCTCTTTCAAAAGCCTGGTCTTGGATAGTAATCGCTTGTATTAGCATCTGACCATTGGGTTTTAATAAAGTAGCGCATCTTGAAAAGAAGGTGGAGTAGTACTGATGGCCTACGGCTTCGATCATTTCAATGGATACTATTTTATCGTAAATCCCTGTTAAATGCCGATAGTCCTGTTTTAAGAGAGTGATTTGATCATTTAAGTTTTTTTCTGAAATACGCTGTTTAGCTAGATCGTATTGCTGTTGAGAAATCGTGGTGGTGACGACCTTGCATCCATAATGTTCAGCCGCATGCAATGCAAATCCACCCCAGCCGGCGCCTATTTCCAACACGGTATCACTCGGTTTTAAATCTAATTTTTGGCAAATTACATCCAATTTATGCCTTGCTGCTGTCTCTAAATCTGCATTGTCAGTAGGAAAGATCGCACTGGAGTACATCATGTTTTCATCAAGGAATAGACTAAAAAATTCATTACTTAAATCATAATGTTGGGCGACATTCCGACGGCTGCCTTGAATGTTATTCCGTTTGAACTGATGGATCATCCAGCGCCACCACTTGGCCATTTCAAATCGGCTTTTTTCTTCATAATGCTGTGCGACTTCATTGCGCAAAAATAAACGTAGCAACGCCGTTAAATCGTCGGTTTCCCATCCTTTTTGGATAAATGCATCGGCTGCTCCTAAGCTCCCTCCTATGATGCTGCCCCAATAAAAATTAGGAGATGTTACTCTAATTACAGAGCTTAATTCAGAAGGTGCGCGCTGGTCACCAAAGACCCATGATTCTTGGCCATCCTGGATCGTCAAAAGGCCAATCTTTAACTTCGAAAGACGCCTGAATAATATTTTTTGGGCTATGTTTTTAAGCATTGGGGCCTCGGGGTGCTATGGATGAGAGTAAAACGGTGCGCCTTTTAGCCAAGCACGCAAGGATTGCCAATAAATAGCACCGATAACCTTGCCCGTCATAAAGGGGTAATGAATTAAAGCATGCGCTAGATGTTGACTATTTACATTCTTTTTTTCCAAATTTAGTTGGGCGGTAAATAATTTTTTTTTATCCTGAATATTATTCATATGTACACGCAATTGGTGGTTTGGCGCGCTAAACCACCAATCATAGGTTAGATTCATCGGCATTAGAGGCGAAATATGAAATTCTTTTGGAAAAATAAAATGATGATGATGTTGATTAGTTCTTTCCGGATGTGTTTTTAAAACGTAGCAATGCTGCTCACCCCAAGGTGTATTATTAATTTCAGCAACAATCACCTCTAAATGCTGGCCGCTTTTATCATAACAATAATAAAAACTCACTGGATTAAAACAATAACCCCAATAACGCAAATGAGTGAGCAAACGTACTGGGCCATCCAGAGATAATCCTAGACGCTCATACACTAAATCAATGACGGATTGTTTTAAGGACAGATTTGGATCACCGAGATGATCCTTACGATGAAAAGAGGCGATATTCCTTTTTTCTATAGACCAAAACCACTGCGATCGGAATAACGTGTCTAATTCATCCAAGTCCAGGTACATCATAAATACACGATATTGAAATTGGTGAGTAATGTTAGTATATCGCTTATGGGTCACAAGACCGGTATAGATTGCGCTATCCATTGTGCTCTGCCAATTGTCGGCATACAGCTAAGGCACTGTTGACGCCATCTTCATGAAAACCAAATCCCCAATAAGCCCCACAAAAATAAATCCCTGACTGAGCATTGAGTTCCTGTTGGCGTGATTGAGCTGCCAGACTTGCTAGCGTGTATTGGGGGTGACTATAGGAAAAACGCTGAATTATTTTTTCAGGGTTGATTATTTTAGCAGCATTGAGCGAAACTAAATAGGGACATGAATTTGAAATGCATTGTAATTTATTCATATTATATGTCAAAATGGCAGGGTTTTCTGATGAAATCCTATAGTTCCAACTTGCCCAAGCTCTGGGATTCGACGGCATTAATGTTTCATCTTGATGAAGGATGACATCATTATCCTCATACGAAAAACCCGACAGAATATCCCGCTCTAGGGTGGTAGGTTTATCCAGTAATCTCAAGGCTTGGTCACTGTGTGTGGCGACCACCACAGCATCAAAATGACCAATCTGGCCTTTCTCATGATATAAATTAAAACCCTGAGCCTCGCGGCGCAGATTCACAACAGCCGTGTTAACATAGACTTGTTCTTTAAAGGCTTGAATTAAAGGCGCAATATAACGGTAAGAGCCGTGTTTAATAACCCTCCAAGAAATATCCGGAAGCATCTTCAATAATGCGTGATTTTCAAAAAAATGAGCAACAAAATAAATTGGCATCGCACCGATAACATCTCTAGGGGAAGACCAAAGCGCTGAAATCAACGGGTATAAATACAACTCGACCAAATGTGTGTGAAACTGATGCTGTTTAAGAAACTGTTGCAAGGTGGTTGTGGTATTCATTGAAATCAATACAATTTTTGCCAAGCGATGAAAACGACTGATTTCCTTCAACAAATGGTAAAAATTAAGACTAAACAGATTTCGTCGGTCGGCAAACAAACCATTTAAAGAGCCTCCTGAATATTGGAAATTCCGTTTTGGATCATAAACACTAAAACTCATGTCCGTATCTTGAATATCAACTTTTAGCTCATCCAAAAGATGCGTGAAGTTAGGGTAAGTTTCATAATTAAATACAATGAAACCAGTGTCAATGGCATAGTCTTGCTCTGGGGTTGAAACATTAATTGTATGGGTATGGCCACCAATGTAATCCGATGATTCAAAAACAAATACATCATGTCCTTGTTTTTGAAGGTAATAAGCACTTGTTAATCCAGAAATACCACTGCCAATAATCGCAATACGCATAGTTACCTTAAGAGTAATTTTAGAAGGTGTCTACTCATTTTAGAGGGTAGCATGCTTATAAATCGGGTGATATATAGAAAAAAAACAGGGGTGTAAATATCAAGCTTTTTCTTTTCTATTCCTGCTACGATTGCTTTTGCTGATTGTTCAGCGGTAATTAACATGGGCATTGGGAAGTCATTTTTGTTGGTTAAAGGCGTTTTGACAAAACCTGGGTAAACAATAGACACGATTATGTTTTCTCTAGACAACGATATTCGTAAGCCTTGCAAAAAATTACGTATGGCAGCTTTGCTTGCACCATAAGCTTCTGAACGAGGAAGACCTAGAAAAGCAACCGCACTACTCATGCCAACCAACTGTGGGTTTTTAGAAGCCCTTAATAAAGGAAGCACTGCTTCAACACCGTAAACCATACTTAAGAAATTAGTTTTAATCATGCGTTCAAAAACATCACTTTTAAACTCCTGCACATCAACATACTCACAATTGCCCGCATTAAAAAAAACAATATCAATGCATTCATAGCGTTGATTTAAATCTTTGGCTGCATCCAAATTTTCTT
>CAMDBQ010000032.1 GCA_945889365.1 Legionella genomosp. 1
AACTGCCGAATTAATGTTGGTGAAAATTTTAAACTCATTTGAGCAGCGCACGTCGTATCCATAACTGGATACCCCATAAGAAATGATTTTGGAGCCATCTCGCTCGCGAACCTGCCCTGGTTGAAACGGCGAAATCATTCCATGATCTAACGCCATCTTTTCTATCCATTGATCTGATTTAATTGACATAGCCATCCCTTAGAAAAAAATTAGAAATATACACCAATTTGCAGCAACAAAGTATCAGATGCACCGCCCGATCCGATGGTGTTGTCATTTACCAAACCGAACGGAGCTGCGCCATTCGCGAATTGGTTAGTAGCATAATTGATATCATGGCGGTACTCCAGGCTCTCTACAGTGTCTTTCCATAACGATATATTAAATACACCACTAATGCGATGCTCTGGCATATTTAATGCTAACGTATCTTTTGACCACTGATAACCAATGCTAACGGAGGATGGTTTATCAAAGGCCATAAATGTCACGCCACCTTCAAGCTGCGCGGCTCGCAATAGAGCACCTTTGCCGTTGAAGCTTAAATCCTCCGCGTGAAATCTACCCAGCGTGCCGACCCACTCCGCCGTTAAACTGTAACGATCAATACCCATGCTAGCATGTACGCCGGCGCCAGGCACTTTATGCACTGACTCATTACCGTTGGTTGGAGATGCAAAACCCCCAAACGTAGTTCCCATTCTTGACCCTGTATTTTGTATGCCACCTACATCATCAAAAGAACTAATAATGCTTCCACCAACCTCGCCTGCCATATAGCCCGCGTTAAAAACATAACCCAGATTCAATCCGCCAACAGCTGTATTACCTAAAGTAGTATCGCTTTTGTATGCATAGGCCGCCGCAAACGGGCCAAAATCCCGCTGGGATTTATAGCCCAGTATGAATGGCCTGGTTTTTGTGCGAGCCATGCGCATTGTTAAAGGGGCGCTAATCATCGAAGTTGAAAAGCGACCAAAGGGAACAAACAGTTGTCCTGCGGTAAAATAGTACGGTGATTCATCCAGATCGCCAATATTCACAAATCCCATATTTAAATTAAAACCGGAATTGGAAATACGGGCTCCACCGATTGACGGGGGGGATTCGTCATACGCCAGTGCAATGTAGGCTTCCACCTTGTCGTTAATCGCAGCCGCCACATCCAATTCGCTGGATCCAAGCGTCCAATCGCCCGTAGATTCACCGGATGGCGATCGATTCCATGACCCAATTGGCTCCACCTTACCGCTTAGGGCAACAACTGGTAAATTAGGATGGGGGTAACCCATTCTATCGTAAGATCGATATAGTCTTCGACGCTGCTCCATCAGTCGGAGATCACGATTAATGCTGGAGATGTTAACAATATAATCAGAACCATCAAATGCGGGGCGCGCACCCAAATATGGCGACGTCACAACGGGCATACCTGCTATGTAGGTTACAACGCGCCCGTCGGCCATTAGGGCCACAGGATTATATTCGACAGATTCTGGATGACCATCGACTGATTTCACACTAACCGGGCTATTATGTATGTCAGGCGCCTTGCCCTTAGATGATTTTTTTTGATCATTTTTTTGTTTGACAGACTTTTTAGCTACGGATCGCGCCACCATTTTTTTTTGAAGATGATTTAATTGAGCTTGTAAAGCTTTGGTTTGTTGCTGTAATAACTGAATTTCTTGCTGCAATTGTTCAGTATCGGCTACGGCTGAAACAGGGCTCAGGCTGAACGCCGAGATTAAAAGAAGGGCTTTATAATTCATTCAGGTGTACTCTCGCGCACGGCTACAGATTTTCGGCGGATTATACATTGGGGAAGGGTGGTTGGCTAGGTGGGATTAGGGTAATTATAAAACCCATCACGTAAGTGATGGGTTTTATAATGGGCGGCGAGGAGTTACTTACGCAATGTTGCCAACCCATTTCAGACCAGCGAAAGGACCTTGCAGACTGAAGTCATGTGTGTCGCTAGCAAGATTAGAGTGCGCATTAAAGTAGTTAACAAACATCCAACCAGCGTCCAGCGTCACGTCGCCTTGCGCCATAGCATAGGTGTATGTTGCCCCTAATTTGGCGTCAATTACTGGAACAACCGCAGTATTAGAGACGCTAGTACGTGCAGACTGGCCTAAATTATTACTATAGGATACGCTGAATGCTCTTGTTCCGGCCAGAATCCCCGTTGCACCATTAGCATAAATAGCCAAGCCATTATCCCAGCCGTAGGACATGTCCATTCCTATACGTGGACCAAAACCGTTGAAGGTAGGAGCGTAAGTCGTTGAACTAGAGGATGAAACGCCCGTTGTGCTTGTAACAGCGCCATCAATAACAGTTGAAGTAGCGAGTACGCCACTGTTTTTAAATACACTGTTAGCTACGCGAGCATACTGAGCGCCGCCATGGAAACGAATGTTTTTTCCATTACCAAACTCACTGTGTTGGCCGAATTCGAAGTTAACAGCATCCCATTTTGGATCGATAGATGAAGACCCACCACGACCAGCAACCGTCAAAATATCATTTGTTGTTGAACCAAATACTATAGCTTCTGGTGTCGAGCCAAATGTCTGAGACGTTGATTTGTTATAATGATACCAATTAATATTCAGATCATTACCGGTATTGAAATGGTAGGAGCCTTCCAGCTCAAAACCCCAGCCGTAATTTGGAGCATGCGCGGTTGTAATGTCGTCTATTGCAGTGCCATTTAAAAGATCAGAACGACTAAGGCCACCATCCGTATTCAAAGCTGGTTTTAAATACAATGCTTTCGCACCGAAATCCCATGCTGTTTTTTCGCAAGGAACCGTTACGTTTACCGAGCTGCAAACAGGACCCATAGACCCTGCGAATACTGCACTACTACCTAAAGCAAGAACAGCGAGAGCTGTTTTTTTCAAATTTAACATAGGTTGTCTCCACTTTTTATTACTAAATATCCATTTCTTCACCAGTCTATCACGTTTTGGTAAATATCAAATCCTTGCGTTAACACCACCATCAACGACTACGACTTGCAGGAACAATACTTGATTTCCACCTAAAAAAAGCCCATCACTTCAACAATCCAGGGGCCACCTCATGCATCTTAAAAACCGATAATTTTATGCGCTATCATATTTGATGCTAAGGATTACTTTTTATACTCAAGCTCCTCTCTCCATCTCCTCCAGATGCTCCTTGGCCAAAGAACCTAACGCCTGCTGCCAGCTCTGGATTCAATTGATCTGATGGCAACGACCTGAACAAGGACTTTTGTTCAATTAACAGTTGATACACCTCTGGTGTGTTACCTGTTCTTTTGTACTCAACAACAACCCCAGCGGCTTCTAATTTAGACGCGTTATCTGTAAGTCTTTCAGAATCATCGCTGCTAATTAAAAAGTAATCTACACCCAGCATCTCTGGCTTAAGCGGCACATTCTTCATAGGTCTTATTTGCCGGTAACAGGGCGCACTTGACGCTAAATCTGGAGCGTCACCCATAATGGACTGTGCGTGCAGCCATAGTTTATTCTTCAGATTCGTCACACTTCCTGGTGTAAAACATTTCATATATGGGCAATCTCTCCCAGGTAGTTCGATGGGGTCCGCATCCCCCAATAATAACTTCCGGTCAGCACGGATTAACCCATCAATATACATAGAGTCTAAAAAAACATCCTCATCCAACCCAGACTGCTGAGTATCGATAAAAACATAAGAGTTGCCTTCCACCAATGCCTTGATTGTGGCAGGAAAAGATATGATCCTTTCCATTACTTTCATGCTTAGTGAGGCACTGGCGCAATAATATTGCGTATATTCAATGATTTGATTGGAATCAGTAGTAAACAGTGCTGGGGTTATGCCCATGATATAAAAATGCTGACTACCATAATCCCATCTAGCAGGCTCGCCTGGATTAATATCTCGTAGTGCGACCAATCCAGAAATGCCGCCCTGAATGCATGTGGTGTCTAATTTTATCCCCTGAAAATTAGCCGTTGCAACATTCGATTTGAGAGCTTGGTTACAAAATTCAAATGTATCCAGGTTATTTTTACCAGGTGCATGACCCATAAAACGAGAAATATTACCATATCTACGCGCTGAGTAGCCCTGCTCCCTGGAGATGCCGGCGAAATAAGGATCCTTAGCAGGGATTGGGCCAAGTAGCCCAGAATAAACTAAAATACTACCCCGTGGAATAGGCTTAATGGCAACCACTTCTAGTCCGGGTAAACCGCCAGGCATCGGGGTTAGTGCCATGTTATTTTCCGTTAACTTCGAGCGCCAAGAATTTTTTAACGACTCATTATCGATTACAGTGGCGCCCGGGCCCAGCATACCATGACCCCAGCCCAGCATATCATGCTCGGCCAGGACCTCAGCAATCGGTCTCTTGATAACCTCCTGAACCGCAGCACCTGCTGGTAAGAAGTTGACGAGAGTAACGGTAGCTTGGTCCGGCAAAACCCAAAGAGGGTTTGCGCCTTTTTCTGTACGTGACCTCATAATAAAACCTCTATGATCGATAAACCGCTTTATGCTCCGCATTATACAGCAACAAACCAGTGTTTATAAACACTTAGCGGCAGATTACGACAAAATAGACTATAGTTAATAGGTGCCTATTTTAATCAAGCAGGAAATCATGGGAACTTTATTGCTGATTATTTTGATCTTACTATTACTTGGCGGGATGCCAAGATGGGGATATAGCCGAGGATGGGGATATGGTCCTTCTGGATTGATCGGAATCCTTCTCATCATTTATTTAATTTTGGCTTTATTGGGTCACGTATCCCTTTGACCCGGCGATTGATAAAAATCGCGTAAAACCCTGCAAAACTTATCCGCTCGGGCTGGCAGTCCTTGTTGTAAGTAAACTATTTTTTGCTGTTGTACAGCCAGTTTAAACGGCTCTGGATCCGTTTCCTCGCCATTTAAGTTATCGATACTGAATTGGAATCGATGCCCTGCTGCCATTGAGAGCACCCACTCCATGGCCTGCGGCTTGACTTCCACTTGTTGAAACTCCGCCTGTTGCTCTACATTGCGTCCATCAGGTACGTACCAGTATCCATAATCGACCTGTTTTCGACGTTCATCTCCTGCAATCATCCAATGTGCAATTTCATGCAGTGCACTGCTGAAAAAACCGTGTGCAAAAATGATGGTGTTAAATGAATTATTTTGATCTGCTGGCAGATAGATAGGTTCCTCATCGCCGCAAAACAATTGCGTGTTATGGGTTGATTCAAAACAGGTATTGAATAATTGGATTAGATCTGGGTAGTGATGCATGGTTCTGGACTCAATGCGGTCGAAGATCGGATGGTTTGCAAAGACGGCATGTAACATTCTTCCTATATTGCAATAGGTGCTTTAATTCCAGGATGACATTGATAATTAACACACTCAAAATCATCAAACTGATAATCAAACAATGACGCAGGCTTACGCTTGATGAGCAATTGCGGTAAAGGCATGGGCTCGCGTTGTAATTGTGTTCGTGCCTGCTCTAAATGATTCATGTACAAATGACAATCCCCACCGGTCCAAACAAATTCACCGACGTCCAGATTGCATTGTTGTGCAACCATGTGGGTCAACAAAGCGTAGGACGCAATATTAAACGGTACGCCTAAAAATACATCTGCGGATCGTTGATATAATTGGCATGACAGGCGATTGTTAACCACGTAAAACTGGAACAGCGCATGGCAAGGAGCCAGCGCCATTTTATCCAGTTCACCCACATTCCAGGCGCTTACGATCAAACGACGTGAATCAGGATTGATTTTAATCTGCGCTAATACGTCGGACAATTGATCAGCCGTTCGTCCATCAGCGGTGGGCCAACTACGCCATTGTTTGCCATAAACCGGCCCCAGATCACCTGATTCATCGGCCCACTCATCCCAAATTGTCACGCCATTATCACGCAGATAAGCTACGTTGGTATCGCCTTTCAAAAACCACAGCAGCTCATGAATGATGCTGCGCATATGCAATTTTTTGGTGGTCACAAGCGGGAATGCTTCCGCCAAATTAAACCGCATTTGATAACCAAACGTCGACAAGACACCGGTGCCGGTTCGATCATCTTTCTCAACACCGTGAGTTAAAATATGTTCAATGAGTTGAAGATAGGTTTTCATCGCGTGTCTTCCACCAGAAAAATTACAATTATACACCGATTACATCATTAGACCAAACTACACGGGCATGCTTCAGCATTGGCTACTAGACGATTGTTTTGATATTCGATCAATATAATGCAATAATAAGCGCAAATTATTACCAGTTGCTTATTATGAAAAAAATTAAATGTGCGGTTATTGGTGTGGGTTATCTTGGGCGATTTCATGCTCAAAAATATAAGCGTTTAGACAATGTCGAACTGATTGGTGTTTGTGATGTCAATGCCGATATGTGTGAGGCTGTTTCTAAAGAACTGAATGTGCCTGCGTTTACTAATTATCGTGATTTATTCGGTCAGGTTGAGGCAGTCAGTGTTGCCGCGACTACCAAACAACATTACGCCATTGCTAAAGCTTGTCTGGAACAAGGTATTCATGTTTTGGTCGAAAAACCGATTACAGAAACGGTTGAGGAAGCTCAGGAATTAATTGCTTTGGCCGAAGCGAATAATGCAAAATTACAAGTGGGTCATATGGAACGCTTTAATTCAGCGCGTTTAGCTCTGGATGAACATCTCGATAAACCACTGTTTATTGAATCCCACCGATTAGCACCCTATAACCCACGCGGTGCTGATGTGAATGTGATTCTTGATTTAATGATCCATGACATTGATATTATTCAAACCATCGTTCACAGCCCGATAAAACACATTGAAGCGCAAGGCGCGCCGATTTTATCCAGCTCGATTGATATCGCTAATGCTCGCATTAGCTTTGAAAATCATTGCGTAGCCAATGTAACGGCTAGTCGCATCAGTTTTAAAACTGAACGTAAAACCCGTATATTTCAAGCGAACACCTACATCTCTATTGATTACCATGAAAAGCAATTTGCCGTGTTTCAAAAAGGTGAAGGTGAAATGTTTCCTGGGATCCCAGAAATTACCCGTCATCAATCCGTATTTGAAAAAGGCGATGCATTGCTTGAAGAAATCAAAGCGTTTGTCCGTTGCATTGAGGATGATAGCGAGCCATTGGTTACAGGACAGGAAGGCTGTGCAGCGCTTGCAACGGCAGCGGAAATCACCGCTTTGATTCAGACAAATTTGATCGCCAGAAATGCCGCCAATTAAGTCAATACCTAAACGTTTAGTCATTATCGCTGGTGAGGAATCCGGTGACATGCATGCCGCATCGTTTGTGCGTCAATTAAAAGCACGACACCCCAACCTTGAAATCAGTGGTATTGGCGGCCGGCACATGCAAGATGCGGGCGTGCATCTCATCAGTGATCTGGCACGTTTTGGTGTAACCGGTCTGTCTGAAGTCGTCCGGCATTTCCTTGTCATTCGTCGAGCATTTAACGATATAAAAGCGCATTTAACCGCTAACAAACCGGATCTGCTAGTTTTGGTGGACTACCCCGGCTTTAATCTGCGTCTGGCAAAATTTGCCAAAGAAGTGTTGGGTATCCGCATCCTTTATTATATTAGCCCGCAGATTTGGGCATGGAAAGCCGGTCGAATTAACACCATTCGTGATTGCATTGATCACATGGCCGTTATCCTGCCGTTTGAAAAACAAATCTATGAGCGCGCCGGCGTTTCTGTATCATTTGTCGGGCATCCGTTGGTAGATACCGTTAAAGATTGCGATGATATAGCTGCCACTCGAAAACATTTAGGCTTACCGCAGAACAAACGATTAGTCGCCATGCTGCCAGGCAGTAGAATCCATGAAATTGAGCGCCTCATGCCCGTACTCCGAGATACAGCGAACCAATTAAACCGCCAGTTTGATGATTTGCATTTCGTTATTCCCGTCGCCGGCACGATTAACCCTGACGTAATTAAACTCTATTTTTCCAACACCACCCTGCCCTATACATTAATCAACAGCAAGGCAGTTGAAACCGTAGCCTGCAGTGATTGCGTGGTCGTAGCGTCAGGCACAGCATCGCTTGAATGCGCCCTGCTCGCTAAACCCATGTGCATTATTTATAAAGCATCCTATATAACCGCTCTGGCCGCGTCCAGACTAATAAAAGTAAAATATTTAGGCCTGTGCAATTTATTACAAAACGAAATGATTGCACCCGAATTATTACAATTGGATTGTAATGCTCATGAATTGACGCGGGTGATGATTGATTTGTTAAACAATGACGACGTCAAGCAACGCATGATATCCAAATTGCAACAGCTAAAACGTTCCCTATCCAATCAATCCGCAGATTGCACGATCACCGCATTAATTGAAGATAAACTGGGATGCTTCAAAAAGTCGATTTCAGCGAACATTTGACCAGCGAAAACCAACCCTGCACACCACCCTGTTTAGCTTGCAAATCATCGAGATGCTTCCGTCGCGGCTCGGATGTGCTGTATTTAGACAGCGTTAGCAGGTGAAGAAGCTGCATCAGGTGCTAGCCCCGCTGCTATGGCTGGTGGTTGTGTTGTTGCGGTGCGGGGAGTAGCCGCACTATACAAGGATTCACCCCAAGCCCCAGCAACGATGGCTGTATAAAACACACCTAAAATCGTTTGTATCTTACACAATTGTGCGTCTGTGCCTGGACATGTCTTATCTCCCATAAACATCGTAACGTAAAGAATCAACTGAGATAAGGTCAATACTGTTTGAAGGCAATTAATACCGCGTTCATAAGCTTTTAATGGTTTAAAAAAAGCTTGTCCTGACAGAAGCAGCTGACAACTTTTAGTAAAAACCAATGCGTTGGTCGAGTCTGAAAATATAAATTCCATGCCTTGGAACGTCGCGTTTGCAGTTTGTACCGTGCGATTATGTTTATTTCGTGGTGCAACAACTGGGGGCACTGGAATATTAGTATCTACATTAGAGGCAGATGGGTCCGCAAGTTCAATATCATTATCATTATCCGTAGAGGGTAGCATCGTAGTTCTCCTTGAGTGTTCGGGCTGAGTAAGCTCACTTGATATAGGCTAGCGGATTGGTTGTTGAATTGGAATATACCATCGTTTTTTTTCTCCTCGATCTGATAATGTATACCGATATACAATGCGGATTGTTGTCGTCTTGAGTTTATTAGTGAGCACAAATCGCACAGAAAATGCGGTTTCAGCCAGCCGCCAGTATTGAGTGGGGATGATCGAAAAAGCCATTTTATATCTTAAATTTTGGTTAAAATGGTCTAGATTTTCGCCCGCCATTAAAGATTAGGTGGCGAACCATTATTCTCTCCGTAGCGTTCCCAGTGATCCATCTTATTATCTTTTGCTCGGAATGGATTAATAAATACATCAATCAATACATTTAATAGATCAATTCCCAGGTTAGATGAAAATGTAGCTGCAGTGCTAAGCATGTCCGTAATGCTTTATAACAATCTTGTTCTTGTTTTGCATTCGTGGCTGGTGGGAGAGCTTTTGCTTGCCCCATGGCTAGCGCACTATTTGGATTGGCTGAGGGAGACAAAACAGATACATCCACATTTGGTGCAGGAACCGCAACATAAGCATGAATCTCTCTTGATTTTAAATGTCCTGGCCCCCCTCCAACAGCAAAAGGCGGTCCTGAGCTAAATCCAGCTCTTTCTCCAAGAGCTGGTAATTGTGCTGCTAACATATGTGGTGTCGGGGGTACCCTTTTTTCTCTTCACCTATAGATTCAAGGGTAATATATTGACTGACAGAACCATTGACTAGCAAGCTTTGGATAACAGGGTTCCGTGCTCTGCCCAGAAGGTGTTAAACGGGTGATAAGCTTTAAAACCTTTATAGCAGCAAAGAGCCTCTTTTATAGGTATGGGTTAACTTTGCGTCCTGATCCAATGTCGCAACAGGGTTTGACTGATGTACCGAACAAGACTGCTTTGTCTTGCAAGATCCAAATAGAGAGGTAATCAAGCAAATCCCGTTAATCCGGACTCAGTTTTTTTGGCTTGGTACTGGAAGGGTAAGGCACTCTGTGTCATGATCATTTTCGCTCCGTTGTTTCACCCAATGGGTGATGTGTTTTTCAGCGAAAACAATTCTATCTTATTGATTTAATGAAGCAATGCGGCTCTTTAATTTATTTTGGTGAAATATTCAGGCCAATTCAACAACCAATCCGGTAGCCTATATCAAGTGAACTTACTCAGGGAGAAAAAAATTGAAAAAATCTGCTTCAATGATGCATTGGAAGGGTTTTTTAGCACTCAGCATGATCAGCATTTGCTTAACTAAACCAACATATTCAGAAAAATGCGCAGTGGACGTGTTCGGATTTATTTACACATGCTGCGCACAATATAAATGCCCCGCTGGCGTAGGACAGAAATGCTCAATTAACGCGCCACCTGGTAGCCAAGGGCGCATCAGCGGGTACGAAACCGTCGACAACGCCAAAACCGGACAGTCCAGACCTTTATGGTCTAAAGCGGCCACATGCGCCGCCAGTCCTGGATGGCAGCAGGTTAATTCAGGAGTTTGCACAA
>CAMDBQ010000033.1 GCA_945889365.1 Legionella genomosp. 1
TATTTCAGGGATGCCACGCAGAATCTAAATAATTTAATGAATGGTTAATTACAGTATAGCTATTTTTTGAAATGGTGAATTGCCCATCAATCGAACTTATGATAATTTAAGAGCAAGTCACCTCTTCTACACGGAGCTATGTACATATGAACCAACAAAATGACGCCATTAAAAGAATCAAGCTACAAACGATTGATTGGTTATCAGAAAATTTTCCTGCCGCATTTTTTAAGAAAGCAAATCATATCAAGCCATTGAAGATAGGCATATTTGACGACATCATTGATTTTTACGAGAGACTGGATTCGCCACCCTTCAGTAAGAAAGTACTGCGTGAAGCACTCAATTACTACAGCGCTTCACCCGCCTACCTAAACTGTCAGAAAAAAGATGCCGCCCGCGTTGACCTGTTTGGCAATGAAGTGGACATTGTATCTGAAGATCAAGCCAAATATGCTTGGCATCGTTATCAGCAACGTTATACTAAACCGAAGGTTTCCGACAAAGCAGAAGATAATTAACGGCTACAGAGTTTTGCAACACGGCTTCGCGAGTTAATGGATTATAAGCAAGCCCTGTCATGCCAACCACCTCTAACCCTGATTCTCTGACCATATGAGCCAATTCACTGGGTTTGATAAATTTATTAAAGTCATGTGTTTGACGGGGAAGCAATCCCAGAATATATTCTGCCCCAACAATAGCTGTGGCATAAGCCATTGGGGTTCTATTCAGCGTGGATAAAAATAAATAGCCACCCTCTTTTAATAAGCGCGCGCAATGCTGAATAACCCATTGCGGTTCTTGTACATGCTCCAGCATTTCCATGCATGTGATGCTATCGAATAGCTTCGCCTCAAACGTTTCTATCGGCTGGCACACATAATCAATGTTCAGTTGGCTCTGCTCTGCATGTGCACGAGCACATTCAATGGCATCCGCTTCAACATCAAGCCCCGTTACAATCGCACCACTAGCAGCCATTGCCTCCGATAAAATACCACCCCCACATCCCACATCCAGAATGCGCTGATCGGCGAGGCTTATATATTGCTGAATATACGCAAGACGTGCGGGATTAATGTCATGCAATGTTTTTAGCGGTCCTTCTGTATCCCACCACTGAGAAGCATGTTGTGCGAACTTAGCAATTTCTACTGAATCGATAGTGCTTTTAGTATTCATCCAAGTAAATCCAAGGGTTTAAAAAAGGCCACCACCTCAGGATTGGTGATGAAGCTAATATTATACGGGTGCTCAGCAATAAGACTTGTAAATAGACTGGCCTCATGCACTTGTCCTGCAATTTTTCCAAATAATATCAATTGCAACGCGGGATTATAATCAGCCAGCTGAATAAATAGGCTATGCATAAACGGTCGCCATTGACGTGCATGATACGGTATATTGCCCTCACTATAAACCAGTGAAGCATTCAACAGCAAAAAACCGCGTTGAATTAATCGCTCAAATAACTGCTCTGCGGTTTGCACATATCCAAATTTATCTAATCGAGAAATGGCTTCTTGTGAAAAATCATCCCGCAAATCCCCTCGCGCATACAGCAACATTTTAATTAAATTACGCAAGGAAGTAGCACGATTAACGGCCTTGCTTAGCCCTGTCGGACTCCACAACGACCCCACCGCCGCATCCCAAAACGCGTACCCATTAGCCGATTTTTCCCGAGGATAAGGTGATTCACCTAACAAAATATAACGGGTTGCTTCCAATGGCTGACTAAATGCTGCAAATAGCGATTTGAATTCCGGCAGGTAACCGTCTGTGGATTGTAATTGCTGGAGATAAACAGGATCAACCAGCTGGCAGGCATTGTTTAAAATGCCATGCCATTGCGAATGGGTTTGATCCAGGATGTATTGTAATTTAGTCAATTTTTTTAACCCAAATTTCAGGTGCTACCGGATGTTCAAAATGGATCGTCTCCCATCACACAAAGATCCAAATCTGAATGCGGCTTGAATTGATTTGTAACACGTGAACCAACTGCCACGACTTCGCGGTTAGGTATGTTTTTATTTAAAATCTCTTTTACAACTTTAATATACTGAGACTAATAAATGCTTGTTTGAGGGGTGTAAGACTAATTGTCATTGACAATCCAAATCTGTGATTTTACTATAATTTAGTCAGCTTACACGGATCACTATTTTTCAACAAGACTTCAATTATTCTTTTTATGAAAGTTAATCAACATTAGGATGGAAATAAAAATGCATAAGATCACGCTTTTTTTCATGGCTCTGTTAATTACGGCGCCTTGTCAGGCGGCTCATGTTACGGCTGCGCTTTACACAACAGATGGTAGCAATAAATTATTAGGAAGGGTTGATTTTCGTGATACACCGCTTGGTTTGTTAATCATCCCCGATTTAATCGCGCTTCCAGCAGGCCTACATGGCTTTCACCTGCACCAAAATGCAAATTGCAATGACCATGGTATGTCCGCTGGTGGGCATTTCGATCCAAAAAACACCAACACCCATCAAGGACCCTACGAAAATGGCCACTTGGGTGATTTGCCTGTCCTTTACGTGGGCACTGATGGTCAAGCGCATACGAAAACATTGGCCCCGCGCTTAAAAACAAGTGACATAAAAGGATTAGCCATGATGATCCATATGGGTGGTGATAATTACACGGATAATCCTCCCTTGGGCGGAGGCGGTGCGCGCATAGCTTGTGGTAATATTGAAGATCAAGCCATAGGAACAATATAGGTGCAATCAATTAGTGAATGGTGGATGTGGTTCGGTTTTTTCATGCTTATCTTTATCACGATAATGGCTGATGCATTCTTATTGAAACGATCCTTTTAAGGCGTGTTGACAATGGCTCCCCACCGCCTACGAGCCGCGGCCTTATCATTTCCCACAAGACGAGGCATTAGTGACTTGTATGGTGTTGAGCGTATATAAATCATCTTCTGTAGCCGCTAAGAAGTGAATCAATATTTTTTAATATTTACTTGCAAAAAAATGGCGAATACATTCTAATATTAGATTAACTGAATATTGGAACTAATCATGCCGGCTAGAATAATAATCTCCGAAAAAATAGCTGAATTTTTAAGTGCTATTTCTCACCCGCATCGCATTCGAATTATTGAGGAACTCTATGCTGGTGAACAAGATGTTAAAAGCTTGCACGCCATACTAGGGGCTAGCCACTCGACGACATCTCAGCACCTATCCGTTCTAAAAGCACAAAAAATCGTCAAGCATCGCAAAGAAGGGAATCGTACCTACTATCGACTAGTTCAATCTGAACTGGCCAGTTGGTTGCTTCAAGGATTGATTTATATTGACGGAGGGCTGCAATCAGAAGAGATCTTTCGCTCCGCTGCTGCCGAAGTAAAGACGATTTGGAATCATACACCCGAGAGCCAAAAAAAACCGAGGGGGCTTGAACTCAGATGATGAAAACAAGCAACCACAGCACTATTACTTTAAACACCGGATTGGCTTTGGATCGATTACAACGGGGTGATATTATTGCTATGCCTACCGAAACCGTCTATGGGCTTGCCGCCGATGCCAGTTGTGAATCTGCAATTAAAAAGATTTTTACCATAAAAAAACGACCCGCAAATCACCCGCTTATTTTGCATGTAGCTCATAATTGGGATTTGAACGAATGGGCTGAGAACATACCACACTATGTATCCGCACTGATCGAGGAGTTCTGGCCTGGGCCCCTTACGTTGGTCTTGAATATGCGGCCAGGTTCAGTCAGCCCATCGGTTACCGGCGGACAAAATACCGTCGCCATTCGATGCCCTAACCATCCGGTTGCTCAGGATCTATTAATGCAGTTTGGGCGACCATTAGTGGCACCATCGGCAAATTTATTTGGTAAGATAAGCCCTACCACTGCAGAGCATGTCTACTCAAGTTTTGAGAATGACAATCTACTCATCCTGGATGGGGGTCGTTGTAGCGTAGGAATCGAATCAACCATTGTTATGGCAACAGAAGAACGAGGCCACCAAATTTTACGCCATGGGGTGATCGATGAAATGGCAATTATGTCAGTTGTACCGTGCACACCACTAAATGAGGAAAGCAATACTCGTGTACCTGGGAAATTAGCAAGCCATTATCAACCGGAAAAACCACTATATTTTGTTAATGACCTAGCGCAGCTCAATGAATTCTATCATCAAGTCAATAAGACCATCTATCTTCTTACCATGTCTCAATACCAGCCTGCAAAAAACCAGTTGCACTACCCACTTCCCACTAACCCCCATGATGCAGCGCACGAACTGTATTATCAGTTAAGGCGAGCCGATCAATCTGATGCCGAAGCCATTGTAATCGAGCTGCCACCAGACATAGATGCATGGAAGGCCATTAGGGAACGAATAATAAAAGCAGGACAATCAGTCTCAAGGTGAGAACCCATTCGTGCCTTAATCCATGCCTTGGAATTAATTGAGTTAGATAAAATAAAAGGGGTGAATGATGTTTAAAATGTGTCGCGAACTAAAAAGCGATATTCCAGCCAGTATTGTTGTATTTTTTGTTGCCATTCCTTTATGCCTTGGTATAGCCCTGGCATCAGGGGCTCCCTTGTTCGCCGGCATCATATCAGGAATCATTGGGGGGATTGTTGTTGGGCTTGCCAGCGGTTCGCCTTTGGGTGTTAGTGGTCCAGCTGCTGGATTAGCCGTTATCGTACTCTCTGCTATTAACACGCTCGGCTCTTGGCCCGCGTTTTTATTGGCCGTTGTTTTGGCCGGCATCATTCAACTGATTGCCGGTTATGCCAAAACAGGGTTTATTGCCTACTTTTTTCCTTCAGCAGTTATTAAAGGGATGCTCACGGGCATAGGGCTGCTAATTATTTTAAAACAAATACCTCATGCACTGGGCTACGATAGCGATATCATAGGCGGCCTTTCTGACTTTCAGACGGACGGAGAGACCTCCGTAACCTCCATTGCCAGCGCCTTCAACGCCTTTACACCCGGGGCTGTACTGATTGCCGCACTATCCATAGCGGTGTTGATAGTATGGGAGACTGTATTAACGAAAAAACATAGATTATTTCAATTAATACAAGGCCCTATGGTTGTCGTGATCATGGGCGTAGTTATGAATGCACTATTCCAGTCTGGCACATTAGATTTAAGCTTAACTGCAGACCAATTAGTAAGGCTACCTGTTGCGAATAATTTAACGGATTTTTTTCAGCAGTTTACGCACCCTGATTTTTCTGCAATAACGCACTTTGAAGTTTGGAAAACAGCGGTTGTATTAGCCATTGTTGCAAGTATCGAAACATTGCTTTCTGTTGAAGCAACCGACAAATTAGACCCCTTTAAAAGAGTCACCCCGATGAACAGGGAACTAAAAGCCCAAGGGTTGGGTAATATCGTTTCGGGGCTGTGTGGTGGTTTACCGGTTACCCAAGTCATTGTCCGAAGTTCTGCTAACATTTCATTTGGTGGAAAAACCAAATTATCCACCATATTTCATGGTGTTTTTCTGTTAATCAGCGCGGTTACTATCGCCGAATTACTAAACAAAATTCCACTGGCTAGTCTGGCCGCCATATTGATTGTTGTGGGTTATAAGCTGGCCAAGCCCTTTCTGTTCAAACAGATGTATAAATTGGGGCAGGAACAGTTTATCCCGTTTTTAGCCACTGTTTTGGGTATCTTAACAACCGACTTACTTAGAGGAATTACAATTGGGATAGGATTCGGTATTTTTTACACGTTACGTCATAGTTACCGAAACGCCTATTATATGAAGGATGTCATCACCAAGGCAAGCGAACATCAAGTTCATCACATCGTGTTGGCGGAAGAAGTGTCCTTCTTTAGTAAGGCTAGCATAATACAAGCGTTAGATGCTGTTCCTGTAAATTCTACAGTGATCATTGATTGTGCTAAATCAAAGTCTATTGCTTACGATGTAGTGGAATTCATTCGAGATTATAGAATCAATGCAAAACTGAAAAATATTACCGTTGAAACAATAGCGTTTATTGAACAATAACCTGCTGAAAGGATCCAAAATGAAAACATTGACTAAAGCAATGCAAGATGCAATTACACCCTCAATAGCATTGGATTTATTGCAAAAAGGTAACCAGCGCTTTGTAGATAATTTAAAAATAAACCGTAATTTGCTGCAGCAGGCTAATGAAACAAGCGACGGACAACATCCTTTTGCAGTTATTTTAAGCTGCATTGATTCTCGAACATCTGTTGAATTGATTTTTGACCAAGGACTGGGGGATGTATTTAGTGTTCGAATTGCTGGCACCATTATAAATGAAGATATTCTTGGAAGTTTGGAATTTGGCTGCAAAGTAGCGGGTGCAAAAATTATCGTGGTTTTAGGCCATACTAAATGCGGCGCGGTAAAGGGTGCTTGCGACCACATGAAAATGGGTAACCTGACCACTTTACTAAGAAAAATAGAACCTGCAGTGACTGCTGAAAAAACCGTTATTGAAAATCGAACGTCACTCAACGGCGAATTTGTGGAAAAAGTGGCGGCTATTAATGTAAGAAACACCGTGCAAGCAGTCATGGAATACAGTCCTATTTTAAAGGAAATGATTGAAAATGGCGCATGCGGGATTGTCGGTGGCAATCATGATATTGCAACCGGTGGAGTATCTTTTTATGACGACACCATGCTGGGTTTTTTAAGCATCAACCGAATGTTTCAGACAACTCTGAAAACATAAGCAAACTCAGGCCCAAACTTTAGAGGGTAAAACAGTGTATAAAGGTAAGCCTGTTGTTTTGGCTGCTAAACATCAAAAAAGAGGTCATTCGACCTGTTTTTGAGAAAGGATTAGGGCGTGTTGATGGCTTTATTTAATGTTTCCGCAAAATCGATTGGCATAGGGAAAACAATCGTTGATGTATTCCCTCCTGCAGCAAGTCCTGCCAGCGTTTGCAAATAACGCAACTGCATTGCCTGAGGCGATTTGGCCAACACTTCTGCTGCCTGCAATAGCTTTTCAGAGGCTTGCAACTCGCCCTCTGCATGGATAACTTTTGCGCGCCGCTCCCGCTCCGCTTCAGCCTGTTTGGCAATGGTTCGAACCATGCTTTCGTCCAGATCAACCCGTTTAATTTCCACGGTGGAAACTTTTATACCCCAACCATCCGTTTGAGCATCCAATATTTTTTGCACATCACTATTTAACCTGTCACGCTCGGCCAACATCTCATCCAATTCGTGTTGACCAAGTACTGAGCGTAACGTGGTTTGTGCCAATTGACTGGTGGCCTCAAAATAATCTTCCACCTGGATAATTGCCTTTTGCGCATCCACCACACGAAAATACAAGACTGCATTGACCCGTACGGATACATTATCACGCGAAATAACATCTTGACTGGGAACATCCATCACCACGGTACGCAAACCAACACGAACCATTTGTTGCACTATGGGGATGACGAGTACTAGACCCGGCCCTTTAACACGCCAGAAACGCCCCAGCATAAACACAACGCCACGCTCATATTCTCGAAGCACACGAAATGCAGACGCGATCAACACCAAAACAATAATTGCAAACATTCCAATAAACGATGTCATTTCATTCTCCCTTGCCAACTCTAGCCATGATCAAGCCTCATCCACGACACATGTATTTTCTTTTAACTATAGTCTAATTTTATCTGTTATATAAGACTGGATAAAATCATCCAGGGATTCTGGGCGAACCCATTTATGCTGGTGCTAAAACCTCATGCGGTCAAAAAAACCATTTACAGCCCCACTCACATTAAATCCTCGCTATTTTTGCAAAAAAATAACCTTAACATATGAGGGCGTGCGATGCCGGTTACGCCGCCTGTCGAAGATATAAATTATCATGTTATTTAGCTGCTGGCCGTAAGCCCTCCAAGCTGTATTTCTGAGGATGATCATTCAATATTTGAAAGGCTGTTCTTCCATCATTGTTTGCTTGATTCCAAATGCTGTGTGTCGCTAGCCATTTTACTTTTGAAAGCTGTGACGGGTCATCGCAGAGCTGAGGATTATTTAAAAGTACCATCAGCGGAGTGTCACCATTTTTATTCACACTGTTTATTCGATCTATATCAGAACAACATTGCTTAATGGTTTTAAACCCGTCGACGCTGGATTCCGAAACTGCAGCGAATAAGCTCATGCTTATAGGTGTATTTGCACCACTTCGTTCGGTTTTCATGTATTTTTTTAGTCTATCCCTTTCATCTTCTGAATAACCACCGATTACAATTGATGGATGTTTATGTTGATTGTCAACATTATTGCGGCTTTTTAACAAATCTTCTGCTAAAAATTGACCGTTAATAACGGTAACATTTTCAGGTACTTTAACTTCGGCAAACACAGAGGAGGCTGATTTTCCCTTGCCCTTTACCTTTACACCTTTTCCTGTATTGTCTTGTAACTGTAACAACCTATATTGGCCATTAGTCCCTGGTTTACAATCCAATCTCCAGTGATCCTGGCTTAACAGCGTAGTTTCAGCTGCAACATTAATACAGATGCTTTGAAATTGACTAATGTATTCTATAAACTCTGAAAATGTTTGTTCTATTTGCTTGAGCGATAAGTGCATGAGACGTATTAAATGGGATTGCTCTAATTTATAAAAGCCATTACCGTCAAGTTTCTCTAGTCCCTCAGGCCGCTCTATTTCTAAAACAGTATGCCCCAGTTTATATTCCAGGATACCATCGTCGGCTAATTTTTTTTCTCTTTCAGACATTTTTTGACAAGTATCTTTTTGCTGCAGGTCTGTTAACGCAACACTGCATGCTGATTTTTTTTGGTAGTTATCAGAGCAATCCAAGGAAATCATAATGCGTCTTATTTGTTCAAAATCCTGGGCGATGGGAACACAACAAACTAGTTTTTGTGACCCATGGGGAAATTGATGCATTTGGCCTAAAGTATCAGTGCAGCGTGCATAAAGTGCGCCTAAAATTTCAAATGTCCATGTGGGCTTTTCTATTGTCATTTTGGCTGAAAAAATAGGCGTACCTGAACAGCCAGGTTGTGGTGTTGTGCCGTCCTGACAGCGAAAAAGCATAGGCATGCTTCCAGGTGAAGAAGCCGGTAATAGGTAATGTATTTCAAATTTGATATCAATATAAAAATAATGTGACTTATTATGAGTGGGATCCAGAGAAAGCGGGTTGGTTGGTATGCTTGCATGATGATTTCGGGTATTAACTACGACAATATCCGGTGATACAACACTTGCCCATGGCCTGTGATAAGATTGCTCCGCTTCAAGTAGTACTTTCGTATCGTCATGTTTTCTTAGCACTACGCCGCTATCAATTTCGGCCCTATTTTTAATCACATGAGCGTTCGATACCAACCATGCGTTATATTGAAAAAATCCCATACCCATTCTCAAATTCGAAGTCTCGATAACGACCAAGGCAGGATAAACCTTCTGAACTATTGTTTTCTCAAGATTTGTTTTTTCAATAAACAGTGTTGCAGCGCTAGCGATCCGCGCGCAGTCGAGTTCTTGCTGCTGTATTGCGATATTTTTTAATTTTTCCGCCCTGTTTGGTTCATGGTTTGAATGCATAGTGACCGTCTCTAAGCTAGAAGTAAATGAAAGGTTTTTAGTAGGATGCAAACCTTCGATGCAATTAATGTGCAAATAGTAACATATTGCGGATTTTTTATCTATTGGCCCTACATTAAGTCTCTGCATTGAGATGTCGCTAGAATGTGAGTTCTCGGCACTTGTTGCCAAAGCGGCGAAAAGGCACGGTTTTACCGGGTGAGCAGGCTTGATGGAGTGAGATTTGGTTTTTGGTGTTTTTTTCTCCCCTGTATTTTCAGAAATGGGGGAATAGGATTTTCGAAATACCTGTTCCCCACGTCTTGGCTAATCGGACCAGTGTGTATATGAAGCCGCGCAAATTGCGCGTGAAGTGGTTAATTATCCCGCTGTGTAATTTTGAGGGCAACTTGTGGGTCTTGCGATACATTTACCAGGAAAGCCATTTTCGGTGCAGCATACATCCTTCCCTTGGGTATTGGGTGTCGAGCAATTTGCGCCTGTTGAGCACCCACAGCAGTTTGCATATACCGGTTGCGTTATGGAAAATAGGACTAAGCAACAGGCTATCACCCTATAAGTAAATTTGCATTTTGAATTGAGTGTTTGGATTCTACTTTTCATCAAAGTTCCCCTTACATTGTGTTTTGTCCCCCTGCGCTAGGTGCAGTGAAACATCGCGTTAATTTCAAGTGTCAAGTGTATTTGACTTCGGGCAAACGTCATCAAAGTTCCAACGTTTCAATTTTAGTGTAGATGGGTATTTTAAGAATTGCAAATAAAAAAAGTTATGGGGTCAAATCGGTTGATCGTATACCCCCAACTAAGCCGAGGGATCAGGTCTTGCCTTTTGATGAAAAGGCAAGACCCCATCAGCCTTTACTATTTATATTACCGGTGGGTTTGACACTGATGTACAGCGAACCAAAGAATGTCGGGCACGTCGCTACCGCTCCTTTGCT
>CAMDBQ010000034.1 GCA_945889365.1 Legionella genomosp. 1
AAAACCCGTTTGATCGTGTACGCAGTTTCTTCTACAACGAACCCAGTGCTGCAGAAACAAATCTTGCTTCAGAGATAAACGTTTTAAAAGTTATATTTCAAACCAGACCTATAGTGAACATGCCTAAATTTCCATTTAATATAGACCAAGCCTCACATTGTGGATTAGTAAAAGAATTGACAGACGCTGCAAATAAAAACTTAAAAAAATATAGTCTTAATGACCGAAAAATAGAGATGGGCGTTGTAATGGGGTTAGTCGGTTTGTATTGTCCGTTTATTCCCTTCAGCTTGCCGATAGCGATTGCTGGTTTCTTATACGCTGGATACCATTTTGGACGCAGGGAAATCGAATATGAACACCATAAGCAAGCACTAGGAGAGCTGGTGACCTGTTGTAAATGGGTATTACCTAGTACGGTTGGAATAAAAGATGGACGCATCAGTCCTATGCTAGAGACACTGGCGCCACTTATGAGTGAACTACAACTAAGGGACATAGCTCCGGATAGGAAAATCGACACAATTGTTGAGGCTTATAAGGTAGACTCAAGTTCCAAATTTTATCAATTATATGGTTATCAACAAGAACGTTCAATGCTACTACTGGGTCAACGTATCATGGAATTTATGGGCGCAGCTGCCATGAGTTTTGGCAGGATGGCTTCAAAAGCTGCTTTTGGTTTGGTGGACGAATCTAGCCATGATGCTAAGCCTTAATGATAAAACACATATCCTCTTCTCTTATCAACTTACTTTAGGGGCACGCGGCGCGCGCCGCGTGTTCCTACAATACTGGACTGGAACTACAAAAATCCTTTATAATGCCGCTCACAATGGATAAATTACCTTCTTTTAGATATCGAGCAATTATCATGCAAGCCTATAAAAAATTTATTTGTGTTATTTGTGGATTCATTTACGACGAAGCTGAAGGCTGGCCTGAAGATGGGATTGCCGCCGGAACATTATGGGAAGAAGTGCCTGAAAATTGGTTTTGCCCTGATTGTGGCGCCGGAAAAGAAGATTTCGAAATGGTTGAAATAAGCTGACTGTGTTTAAAATGCGGTCTAAAATGCGTGGGTGTTCACCGATGTTCAGTGAACACTCCCTAGCGGTCGCGGCTCGGATCATCGCTTTACGGCTTCATTACAACCAGTAACACAATCCCAATCAGCAACAACGTAGGCCCTTCATTAAACACACGATAAAACCGATTGCTTCGCGTATTTTGATCTCGCGCAAATTGTCTAACAAAATGCCCGCAAGCCAGATGATATCCCCACAACAAAACCACTAACCCTAACTTGGTATGCATCCAGCTTGCACTTAAATAATAATGCGGGTTGTAAGTTATGAGGCATATGCCGGAAATCGTTGTCACCACAGCGGCGGGCCATGTAATCGCGTAATAAAGACGTCGCTCCATGACTTTAAATCGATCCAGGCTGATTTTATCCTTTGTATCCGCGTGATAAACAAATAAGCGGGGCAAGTAAAAAAGACCGGCGAACCAGGCCACCATGGCAATGATGTGTAATGCTTTTATAATTAACACTAGAGCTGATCCTGTTTAAATTTTTTCTGCCGACGGCGTGACTGCCTCAATAAATTTAGTGATTCAACACCTAGCGAAAATCCCATGGAAAAATATAGATATCCTCGTGGAACATGGAATGAAAAACTATCAGCCACCAACAGTGTGCCGATTAAAATCAAAAAGCTCAAGGCTAGCATTTTTATGGTTGGGTGTTTTTCAATAAAATTCCCGACGGGTTCGCTAGCATAAACCATTACAAAAATGGCACAGGTAATCGCCACTGCCATAACGGTAAAGTTATTCGTCAAACCAATTGCGGTCAGCACACTGTCAAGTGAAAATATAATATCCATCAACCCAATTTGAATCACCACTCCGCGAAACGTTGCCGCAACGATATGCATGCTTTTTTGTTCGGCCTCGGTTTCGCCTACTTCATAATGAATTTCTTGCGTGGCTTTAACAATTAAAAAAGCCCCTCCTGCAAATAGAAAAATATCTCGAACCGAAAATGGGTACTGACCAATAATTAAAAAAGGCTTGGTTAGTTTAACGAGCCAAACGGCGGAGCCAAGCAACATCAATCGGGTAACCCAGGCAAAAGTAAGACCCCATTTCCGAGCCTTCTTACGCTCTTCTCTAGGTAGTTTTTCCGTTAAAATGGATAAGAAAACCAGATTATCTATACCCAGAACAATTTCCAAAATAATCAAGGCAATCACGCCAAAAAAAATATCTAAATAATCCATATCATCACTTTCATAAACAAAATACTATTGTCCACAATAATACCCAAAAGGTAAATGGTTCACTTTCTAGTTAACCTTAGCTATAATGATGAAGCTACCATTTCATATAACACTAGGTGAACATAATCATCAACTTAATCAAAAAACTATTGCGGAAATCCAAGCCTGCAAAACCGCCGGTTGATTCCATGCATGTCATACCTCGTAATCATCATCATGTATCAAAAACTGACATTAGCCCTAATGCGCTAAGTGTATTGAATCGTCTCAACAGTTCAGGCTTTCAAGCCTATCTGGTTGGCGGCAGTGTTCGTGATTTACTTTTACGTAAATCACCCAAAGATTTTGATGTGTCAACCAGCGCCACGCCCAATCAAATTAAGAATTTATTTCGTAACGCCCGCATCATTGGCCGTCGTTTCAAGCTAGCCCATATTCTCTATCATCGTGAAATCATCGAAGTGGCCACATTTCGTGGCCATGATGCCGTGGATGCAAGCCAACAAACCAATGACCGTGGTATGTTGATTAGAGACAATGTCTATGGAACCCTTGAAGAAGATGCTTGGCGTCGCGATTTCACGGTTAATTCACTGTATTATAATTTAACCGATGGCTCCATTGTCGATTACACCGGCGGCTTCAAGGATATCGGTCTGCGAATTATCCGTATGATTGGAGATCCTGCAACCCGATATCAAGAAGATCCTGTACGCATGTTGCGTGCCATTCGTTTTAGCGCCAAATTACATTTTGACATCGCGCCTGAAACAGCCGCCCCCATACCAGAACTCAGTGTGCTTATTACCCACATTTCTGGATCGCGTTTATTCGACGAAATGACGAAACTATATCAATGTGGTGAAGCTGAATCCGTCCAGCGATTGCTGGTCAAATTTGGCTTGTTTCATCACCTGTTTCCGCAAACAGCAGCGCTCCTTGATGGCTCATACCCAGTCAATGCCCTGCTCATTAACGCCTTAGAAAGCACCGATTCACGTGTTAGAGATAACAAGCCCATTAATCCTGCGTTCCTTTATGCGGTGATTCTTTGGTTCCCTCTCATGGCTCGCAAAGCGCAATTGAAGCTCGACGGCATGGATCCCCTGCCAGCGCTGGAAAAAGCCATGGCTGAGGTGATTGCGACGCAAAACAAATTGGTTACCATTCCAAAGCGTTTTACTCAAATCATGCGCGAAATTTGGCTCATGCAATTTCGTTTTCCTAAACGCGCAGGCCATCGTCCATACCCTTTGTTAGAACACCCCCGTTTTCGTGCGGCCTATGATTTTCTAGCCTTGAGAGCATTGGCTGGTGATGAATCGATGGCGTTAGCTGAATGGTGGACTACATTCCAAGACGTCGATGCAGAAAAACAAGCCGACATGATTACACAAATAGAGGCCGAAACAACGCATGCAAAACCAAAGCCTCGTCGAAAATATAAACCGAAACCAAAAACACAAGCCTAAATATGCCGCGGTGTTATTTAGGCTTGGGAAGTAATCTGCGCGCACCGAAGCGCCAATTAAGACAAGCCATTGCGGCATTCCGCACGCTACCCAGAACGACCATACTGCAACTATCCAGTGTCTATTCGAGTCAGCCACTGGGTATACGAGCCCAGCCAGCCTATTACAACATGGTCGTTGCCATTCAGACATCATTGCCTCCAAAAAGCCTGTTGCGTCACTGCCAATCGATTGAAAATAAACATCGCCGGATCCGCAAACTGATTTGGGGCGCCAGAACCTTGGATATTGATTTATTACTCTATGGAAATGAAGCAATCAACACACGTGATTTAATCGTACCCCATCCGCACATGCTAACACGCGATTTTGTACTCATCCCCCTAATTGACGTTTCTCCTGAATTACGTCTACCTAACGGGCAACAAATACGTACCTACCTGACATCTTGTGAAAAGCATGTATACTTAACTTAAGACTAATGTTAACAAGAGGGATTTATGTACGCGCACATGCTACATGCCACCGATTTAAGCGAAAATCATTTTGACATCTGCCAGCAAGCAGTAGACATTGCGAAACGGTTTAATGCAAAACTGTACCTGCTCCACGTCATCGAACCCCCAGCCACCCTGCAGATAGCACAAGGTCTTGGATTCGCTGAGTTTGATATCCCCATCAAAAATGACGCCCAATCAGTTTTGGCTGTTCTAGGGGACGCATTGAACATTCCACCAGAACAACAATTCGTTGAAATTGGCTCCATTAAAACCCATGTCCTGGAAAAAGCAAAAAAACTCGGTTGTAAGCTCATTATAATTGGAAGCCACACACCTAGTAAATTACCCCCCTTTCTTGGAAGTACAGCACGAGGCATCATTCATGATGCCCGATGCGATGTGCTGACGTTGCGAGTTCAGGTATAAATCATTAAAAATGATGCCTCGATTTGTTGGAGAGGCATCTTTAACCATCAATACCAGCCACCATATGTATAGCTGACGTTAGTGCCGCATGTATTACATGTGTTATTACATGACGGGCTTGTACTGCATGTATTACACGAGTTAGTTGAAACATACGTAGACTGCGAGCCACAAGTGAGGTCGTCAGTACAACAACCCGCCAGCAAACCGACAGAGCCTATAATAAACACTGAAATTAAGAACTTTTTCATGATGACTTCCTTGTTTTGGTTTTCGTACATTAATTGTACACACGGATTCGGGAATATTCAAGAAAAACTCTAAAATTTATTACAATGAACAAATCAGAGTCTTGCCAATTGGGCAAAGACAAGGTATGATTCGCCATGCTTTTTTAACGCATATTCATATTCGGGGCGTAGCGCAGCCTGGTAGCGTACTAGCATGGGGTGCTAGTGGTCGAAGGTTCAAATCCTTCCGTCCCGACCAATAAAATCAATGACTTACGATTAAAAATTTTTCCAAGAACCTTTTCTTGGTACCGATTCGCAAATGTGTCTATATTCTTAAATGATTTGGCACCTTCTTTTGCAATAGCTTTGAAGAACTTGGTGAACGAAAAACCGTAAGTCTTAAAAAGCAATTCAATGCTGCTGTTAACAGCCAACTTGTACTATAAATACCAACAATTGAATTGTTAATAACTTCGCTGTACGGTTATGCATCAATTCAGTATTTGTTTATCACTAAGAACTGTAATCAATTGAATATAAAAACTTTTTGAGGAAATATCTGAATTTGAGACCATCCAGACTTACCCACAAAATCTGTGGATAAGTCTGTGTTCAAAATGTGGCGGAGCTTGAAAAAACAATGAATTACACACTTGACCGATAACACTACAATTCGTCCTGTCCAACCAAGTGAACAACGACTAAGAAACGTTGATTGCCTCTAAGTAACCCTCAGCTGTCGAAATAAACAAATGCCCTTTGGCCAGAGAAATCATTCCTGTTCTGGGATAGCTCCAAACCTCTCTATGCGTTTTTTTACTAATTGCGTAGATATTTTTATCGGTAGCCAACAATATCTGATTAGCTGTCACAATAAATTGCCCCGTTACCCGCTCATTTTGCTTGAACCATTCCCAACTCTCTTGCGTGCTCTTAATATCAATTACAGATAACCCATTATTTTTTGCCGCATATACCGACTTGCCATCAGTCGATGGTTGGCCATGATAATCCGACCCACAGAAATTCGTTACCAACTTCTTTTTTAAATCAAAAAAGGATAGATAACCTGCCTGAGTATTTATAGCCATCTGGTCATTTAATAACACCGGAGCAGACTCAGCAGAATAGCCCCTCCACGAATAATTTGGATCAATAATATCAAATAGCCATTGCCCTGTAGCTTGATCAATGACATTCAATTTGCCGCCAGTATATGCTACGGCAACCGTATCATTAACAGCAGGAGTCCACATATCGTACATAGCTAGTGGCGTCATCCAATTTACTTCGCCTGAAGTGCCATTAAATGAATACATTCCTCCATAAGCCCCCCCGTTCGCATAAACGTTTGACTTAAATATTGTCGGCGCTAAATGACTCTGCCATTGTGCGGAGAATGGCGTTTTAAAAATAACTTTACCGTCTGCTGCGTTATATCCATAGAAATCAGTGCCCTTATAGCAGTTATTCACGGTTTGAACATAAACACGCTTGCCATCACAGGGAAAAAACATGTGTGCTCACAAATGACGATCATTTGAAATTAATTGAGGTAAAAGCCAAGTCTTTCGATAAGGACACATTAAGCGGCATTGTAAAACGGGATGGTGCAATCAATGCTACATGGAAACCATACATTGCCGATGTCGCCTTTCAAAAATGGGTTTTGCAAAAAGCCTACCCCAACCATCGTATAAGCAGTTATTTAATGCTAATGGATAAAGACAGTCTTTGCCCCACAGACGGTCTCAACCAAAAATTTATACTGGAAAAAGATAGTTCCGGTCGACCATGCGTAAAAAAATCAGATACATTATGTGATGAAGACTTGTCTGTACCGCTTCTAAAAGAAATCAATGTTGATGATCTGATTGAAAAAATATGGAATGAAGTAGATGAAAAAGGGATCCAGCTCAAAAACCGATTTCAGGAATTCAGCCACGATTATTTCAATGGAAAAAAATCCACGCCTATCCCCAAAAAAGCATGTGGTTGCGCTGTGTGAATTTATCAAATCCATTACCAAATCATCCAAAGATAGTCACAAAAAATGGAGCGGAGAACGCTGCATGGTAGATTTATGGGAATTGGTCAAACAGTTTTATTATGATCCACTAACCAATGGATCAAACTCCATCAAAAAGGTTTTCCCCACAATAATGCAACGATCCCAATTTCTACAGGATAAATACAGCAAACCCATTTACGGAGCTAAAGAAGGGATCCCCAGTAAAAACTTCAGCAACCAGACGTGGATTCTTTATGATCATCAGAATATTAAAGACCCCTATTCCATGCTTGAGCCCATCAATAAGGAAATGCAAGACGACGCTGTTGAACTGCTATTTGATGATAATGAACTCAATCAGGGCGGTGCTGCAACCATTGCTTATGCAAAACTGCAATATACGCATATGAGTGATTTTGAACGCAATGAACTCAGAAATGCACTGTTACGGTATTGTGAGCGGGATACGCTCGCTATGGTGATGATTGTTGAGGCGTGGTTGGATATGCTGAATAGTTCAATCAAGTTCATTTAGTTTCGAGCTCAAAAAAACGTTGATTTCCGCTGATTCATTGATAATCTGGAACCAACACAACTGATGAGCCAGTGGAGTCTGGTGAAACCCTGCGGGGTCTTGTGATTGCCACCTTCTTTTCTCTAATCTTGTGGCCGAACGTTTAGTCGAGAAATATCACGGATTTATTGTGTGCCATTCGGCATAACAATCAGCTTTAAACCACTCGTTAGCCCAACAGAAATCACTGCTTGTGCGAGTGTGACTCTGTTGGGCGATTTTTTTTCTATTCAATCAACGGAAAACACTTTATGGATACACCACAAATCTTTGTTGCTTGCCTTGCTGCATACAGCAGTGGATACCTTCACGGTCGATGGGTCGATGCAATGCAAGGTGTTGATGGGATTTATGACGACATCAACGACATGATGGCAGACAGTCCGGCTGACGATGCCGAAGAATAGGCGATTCATGATTATTCAGGATTCGGTAGTACGCGAATCGAGGAATATGAAAGCATTGGGACAGTCGTCAACATTGCCGAGTTTATCAATGTCCACGGAGAATTGGGTTCAACTCTACTGGGTGAATACTCAATTGATGACGCTCAACGTTTTTTGGGCGATCACTATCACGGATCGTGGGATAGTGAGGTTGATTTTGCTCAATCAATGTTTGAAGAATGCTATAGCGATGCAATACCGGATTATTTGGCAAGATACTTTGATCACGAGGCGTTTTCTCGGGATCTGTTTATCAATGACTATTTTTCGGTGGAAGCTCAGGGACAGACACATGTTTTTTCACACGGCTAAAGCCCCGGTTTGGGGCTTTTTATTTATAAATTTTGCATTAAGGGAGTAAAAATCGACTGAAATGACATGAAATCTTCATTCAGCCACAAGGCATAACCAGTTGATAATAAATTATTTTTTACAACTTTATTCTTTTTTATTCTTTAATTTATTCTTTTTATTCTTAAATTATCCGAGAGTTGCCCGAGAGTTGCCCGAGAGTTGCCCGAGAGTTGCCCGAGGGTTGCCCGAGGGTTGCCCGAGGATTGCCCGGAGGTTGCCCGAGGCGTTTTTAGGAGCTCTCTTTACTGTTTTTAAGCAAAAACCATACAGATGATCCTGGAACTCGTCGATTATCAACCAAGCCTTCATTTTTAAGTTTTGCCAGATCATACCTCAACGTTCTGATTGGCGGTGAATTTTCCAAATACTCGCTAAGTTGTGATGTAGACATCTCAATATTCTCTTGTAAAGCTTGAATAATGTCTTTCTGACGCTGCGTAAACGTAACCCCTGCAACTTGAATTTCCTGAGGTTGCTTCAATACTGAATTCATTGCTTCCTTGAAAGGAAACGTCACAGCGAAACCACCGGAATATTCCTCAAATTCGGGATCAGGTGTGCCGTTCTTTTTACAATAATCCATCATGCGTATAGTGCCGGTTCCCCATTTTTCGATCCAACCTCTTTTATAAAAAACATGCGCTATTATTTCATTACGCTGAAAAGAGTTGTGCGGTTGCTTCAAGTTTTCAATTTTGAGTTCCGATGGTAAAACACCAACATTCCACAACTCCATGCGGTTATCAAAAATCGCCAAAGAATTGGTTGTTGAGCGTACAGTATAATCCCGGTGACAAATTGAGTTAATCAGGGCTTCTCGTAAGGCAAGTGCAGGCACAGCAGGTTGATCGATTCGTTGCCAATTATCTGCCTCAAAAAAACCGGCAATCGGTAAGTGGCGGGAAGCAAATTGATGTGCGATGGAAATCAGTTGAAACGCGTTGCCTGTTTCCCACTGGTTGTCTATAAATCCGCCCAGTTTATCAACGCCTCTGAACCGAGCCATCTTGATTGCACAGCGGGAAAAAATTTTTTCAGGATCCTTGGCATAAAGAACGACAGCGGCATTTGTCAGTTGACTGTTTTTCATTAGTTTTAAATTTATTAAAATTTGCTCAATACTGTAATTAAGCACTTCAATACCAATTCGGTTTTTTTCCACACCTTCTTTAATCGTTCGTCGAATTTCCTCATGATCCAAATCATCCAATGCATAGTCTGAAGCTGGAAACTCTTCCCAACTATGATTTAGCTGGTTACGCTGGATAATAAGTCGTTCATAACCGTGTTGCGACATACGTTCCGTGGTTGATTGATTTTTTTCAAACGGACGTCCGTCATAAACATAAGGCATATGTGTGCCTGGTAGTACGTCAATGACAATGACCTGCTTGTCTTGACCAATATCAATGTACTGTATCTCAGGAGATGGTTTTGGTTCGATTTTTGATAGCTCCCTCGCCAATTCTTGCTTGGTTTTATCACCGACGTGTTGCCCTACAATTTGGCCATTGTCAGTAACCCCAAACAAAATAACTCCTCCTCCACCATTTAAAAAGGCACAGAGAGTTTCAAAAGCAGGTTTCATTTGCGTAGTTGATTTTTTAAATTCAAGACGGTCTGATTCACCGCGGCCTACCAATTGTTGTAGTTGTTCAATATTCATTGAATCGCGTCCTCAAGGATAACAGGTACATGGTACCCGTTGGTGTCATCAGAGGCCAGTTGTTCGATTAAGTTTGCCCATTGATCAAGAGCTTCTTTACGTTGAAGCAACATCTCATTTTTGTTGTACGTAGCCATAATTTTTGGCATTTTGTGACCCAAACACTTTTCAACCACCACAGGATCAATATTCAACACTTCACCCAGCAGCGTAGCAAAAGTTCGCCGAAGATCATGCGCCGTCCAATGGGGTATTCCAACACGATCTTGTATTCTATTGATAGCTTTAGGCAACGCTTTTTCAGTTAATGGCTGATCGTCATTCACGCTAGGCAATACATAATTAGATTTACTGACATTATTTAAAGTCAGCAACAGAGTTTTGGTTTGAGGACTCAAATGTATTTTGATCGCTAAACCACTTTTTGAGTGGCTAGCTGGAATAGTCCACAAGGATTGCTCAAAATCAAACTCGCTCCATTGTGCCAATCGGATCTCTGCCGTTCTTACTCCTGTCAACAAAATAATTTTAATAGCTATCTTCGTGTAGATCGACATTCTG
>CAMDBQ010000035.1 GCA_945889365.1 Legionella genomosp. 1
TTGTCCTTTTGGCTCTTCAGCCCATTTTGCAGCCTCCGCACCAGCCGACTCAGATTGGCCACCAATCCAGCGTAGTACTTTATCAGGCAAGAGATAAATCAAATTAAACGATTGCTGCACCACGGCCAGGTACATGGTAGTATAAATAAGAATACAAAAGAAAAAGCCATACATTCCCGCCCAATCGGTATATGCGGAATTGCTGCCACGGATGAAGTCTATCACATGAGAAAAACCGGTATTGATGATCCACACACTCACATAAGACAGAGCAATGGCTGAGATATAACCGATAATCATCAGTGCGGGTCGCAAAAACACATTCATCAGGATCATGAGCGCTTGCTCACCTTTGCTGCCCATCACGCCCTCACCTTCCGGGTGCGTGATACCCAGTGCGACAATGGGTGCCGCAACCATCGCCTCGATAACGGCCATCAACCAGGCAATCACACCGAACGTAAAAATCATATAGGGCAAGAGAGGCACATAGTACGCCGTAGCCATCCCTATCGAGACCATAACACCCATCCAACCCAAGATTAGCGGCATACACATGGCAACAACAAATGCAAATAGACCCAAGGTTGGTATAGTCAAAAGCATGATCTGTATCCACAGATCCGCCGAGCCGTTAATGTATTTAATGCCCATATGCGCCAACTCGACAATGGGATTAACACTGGGGTCATTGGTTAAAATGCCCACCGCGTCGCTAAATATGCCCGACATCATGTACAACGGAACATAAACGCAGCCCTCTATGATTGCTTTCATCACTAAACCGATGGTATCCATAAAGCCATTAAACATGGGCTTTATAAAATCATTATAAAAGACATTTCCCATCGTACGACCAACACACCCCAGTATCCCGACACGCCCGCATGCGAAGTCTTTTTTGTGAAGCTTCATGGGCATATCAGCGGTGACACGCAGCGTAGGCAAGCTAAACTGCGGGGAGTCAAGGCCAGGTTGTCCTGGTAATTGAATCATCATGGCATTATTAATAAACCCATACACCGTTGATGCCGCCTGCCCAGGAATGACCTGAGTGAATTGCGTGATAGGGATGGTAGGAAAGTCAAGCTTAGGACTACCACTATAATTATCAATCATATCAATCACAGGGGTAATTTTATACACTTTATTATCAAACAACGTACACAATATGGCATAGTCACCACTGCCACTACAGGCT
Organism: Legionella genomosp. 1; assembly: GCA_945889365.1. Lineage (GTDB taxonomy): Bacteria > Pseudomonadota > Gammaproteobacteria > Legionellales > Legionellaceae > DDPF01. Next base: position 1,202 of record CAMDBQ010000035.1, read on the forward strand.
GAGTCACCAAACAGATCCACCATCTTTTCCGGTGCAACCGCGCTATTTTCAAGCCCCGTTAACGTATCAATTTTTTTTGCATTCTTCCCCGCCGAGTCATTAAGGTTGATCAAATCAAAGAAATAACTACCCGCAGCCATCCATCCTTCGGCGTTGGCCTTGGTAATGAAGTTACGATCCTCATTGATCGAGGAACCATCCTTAAGTTGATTCATCAGGTTAATGGTAGGCGCCATGACACCATTATAATCGGCAATACCGTTCCAAAACTCAGAGCCGTTCAAGAGCGGTGCTGACTTGCCCTGATCAGAGCCCCATCCCGTACATTTTTCAGTGCTGGTAGAGCAAATGGTATTTGATTCCAGGAAGGGAACGCCAAAGGCAATGGTCGCGATACCCGGATAATCAGGGGTAGTCGTGGTACTAGCAATCGAGTTTTTAGCGATATCTGGATTATTGGCAACCATGGTTTCAGCAACCGATGAATAATATATATACATTTGCTGAATGGCCGTTGCCCGAGACATGTTTACCATTTCAGCATCAGCTTTTAGCTGTTGCTCATCACCTGATGATCGGGGTATAAATGCCCCGGTAAAGGGGTTCTTCGTGCATGGAGCTACAATAGGCTGAACTGATTTCCATGTAATTTGCCCACAAATACCATTCAGGCCACTGTATATACTGGCGACATCACTAGAGAAATGGGGCATCTCAATGCTATAGGTGCTTTGCTCTGGTGGTTTGGCTCCACACTCTGTTGAAGCCTGCACAGCGGGCGTCGCAGACTGAACACCCACGGCGTCAAATGTAGCTATAAAATTGGGAACCGGTGTAGTACAGAATTTTATTATCGGATCAGCCGGATTCGTTGGCACAGCAGAGCTGGAGGATGCATTTGACGGACAGGGCCCGGCGTTGTCTTGTGCTTGCGCAAGGTAGGCGGTTCGTTGACTTTCAAGTTGTTTTTGCAAACCCAACATGCAAACCTGCCCTGCAAGCATGGCCGCGGCACCCGTTGCAATTGGGGCCGTATCCTTTAACGCATTCCCGTCACTTGTTGCGCTTAGTGATGGCGTCATGCTAGGTTGAATAATAGCCCCCCCACGATTCAGATAGTCCAGTGCGGCAGCCCAGACTTTATCAGCAGCGCCCACACCCTGCACAATAACCCACATGACAAATATTTGCATCAGGCAATATCCTGATGCCTTGGGAATCAAGAGCGCCAATCCCATGGTTGAGCGCACGGGGATCCAAATGGATGACCACTTTTTACCCAGCATTTCCCCTTCATGCGCGGTATTCATGGTTCCCACAATTAAGGTATACATGATAACAATGCCGCCTAACGCCAGCACTGCCGCGTTAAACACAGTAAACATAGCACCCATGATTTGGCTGCCGGTGCCGTGTAACACACCATCAACAATGCCAAACAAATTACCAAGAAACATAACCGAATAATCGCTAGCCGGTGGCGTAAAACTCAATGCCGAGCTCGTAGAGTCAGCCGCCATGGCCAATAAGGGGAACAATAAAAGGCATAACCCGGCAAGCCATTTATTCATTTTTAGCCCCCATGAGTCCTTGGCTAAACCATTCATATATTGTACAGCCCAATTTATGATGTTTAATTTGAAAGTACCAAAAATGATAGCGAAACGCCAAGACCAGAGCCAAAAACATGACCACCGTACTGACGAGAACGGCAAAATAATATCCGTGAAACAGATTATAAAGCGTATAACCAAATAACAGGCAGGCCATACCTAACATGACAAGGCTCAGTCTGAACAACCCTTGTTGTCGTGTCAACAGCGCCTCGTCTGTTAATTTTAGTCGCGCTTTTGCGGCGTTGAACGATTCGGTTTTTTTGTTTTTTTGGGGAACCAGATAAGTACCACACACACCGGCAATATAACGCTGACCGGCTCGAACGCGATCCAGATCAATCCATGATCGCACTTTAAACAGGCTATTAAACACGCGTTTCGTTCTTGATCCCGATTTGTTTTTCATAATTTTTACTTTTTTGAATGGACTTATACATCCCATAATATATGATAATAGTTAACCAGGGTGCAATGCGCCAATTTCCAACCGTAAAGAATGAGTAAATAATGCCAAACCTTAGCCATGAAGCATCAGCCAAATATTGGAGTGAGTACGCCGATCCGATGATTTATCGGGTGGTCACATTCATGGAAAGCGTTGAGGATTGGACGCTTGATGGAAATCCTGAGCTCGAGGAAGCCATTGGCCAATTAGGTAAAGAGCTTGATGATAGTCAAACCATTGACATGAGTCGCTTGAATCACGAAGATAAATTTATTCGTTTGGTGGGTAACATAAAATCAGGGCGAGGGTTACGACTGCTGCAGGCGATAGATATGGCACATCCTGGCAGTGCCTCAAAAATATTGATTCATGCAGAAGAAAAAAGCATGGGTGGCCACGATGCTGCCGGTTTTTTTCTCAAACGCAATATTGTGTTTGAACGGCTCCGTTTGTTAACACGCACTTTTTCAGAATATCGACTTAAACTGGTTTCACGGGCACTTGAGGGGGAAGAATGAACAAGATAGTTCACAGCCTGGCGTTATTCATGCTGCTGGGTGCGAAAATGGGATATTGCGACGACCTCACAACGACCGGTGGCACGTCTGACACATCGGATACCTTGGATGATATAAAAACCTATTTATATAATCTAGGTGGCGATATGGGTTACGATTTAAAAACAGACGTTGCCTCCCCAACCAACACATTCATCGTTTCTAGCAGCAGCGGAACGGCTGAGGGTGGATCCGCGCAATCACTTTCATCCACAGCGACCCATTTCATTTCGACCTATTTTGGTGCGATCCCGGTTAATTCGTCGCTGCTTGATCCAACCCTGATGAATTTTGTACCCTCCGGGATCCCTATTTATATCAGCCTTAACGCCTTTGTAAATGCCACTTTTTTAGCCTACAACTCGGTTAAGTCGGCTCAGAATAACACATCGACGTTAACGGTAAGCCCTCTCATGGATCAACAAACCTACCAGCAGGATCCGGTCAATCAATCTATTTTAAATATTCTGGGAACGCCAGACTGGACCTACTGCATGGATACCACCGGCACAGTCTGGGCAAACAACAACAGCCAGACACTCAACGACTGCCCCTTGCTGTATCAAAACAAAGTCATGAGCAATGTGATTGGAACGTTGCCTGCAACACCCTACATTGCCCCTGGTGCTTCACAAGACATATTAAACGAGCTCAATAGCAATTCGCTGACGGCACCACTACTGTATTCAACCAGCTCGAGCAGTTCAGGAAACGCTCCCCAAACTAGCAACCCTGGATTAGTGGCCTCGACCCAGGCAGAACAAGCCGCCAATTTTGTGCGCTATGCATCGGGCATGGTCGTGCCTGTGCCTTTGATGAGCCAATCAAAATACAGAAGCCTGCTGGGGCAGGTGAGCGATACAACCATCGATCGCGTAAAACGAGAAAATGCACAGGCTACGTTGACCGCCTATTTGGCTAAAGTTCGCATTTATGCGGCACAAAATTCCGTGGCCATGAGCAACTTGTATTACATATTATCAAAAAGACTTCCGCAAACCCAAACCGGCTCGCAGGAAAACCAATCCAACGCCACCAATGGATCGAGCCAAGCACTCTCCGAGATGACCATGGCTACTCGCAGAATGTATGATCCTGCGGCTGTAGCAAGCGGTAAACCACAATGGATAGACCAGATCAACACCGCCTCACCCTCTACGGTGCAAAAAGAAATGGCTCTTTTACTGTCTGAAATCAACTATCAATTGTATTTGAATCGTCAACAAGACGAGCGGTTGCTGTTGACCAATTCGCTGCTGCTTATTCAAAACCTGACTCAAAATTTACCCGATTCTGAAGGCACGAATAATGATGCGGATGCAGCAACTCAATAGGTATCGTGCTGAAGCTCACCTTAGGCGATGTCTCCTAAAACACTATCTACCTTCGCCACAACCGCATCAACCGTCACTAACTTCATGGTTTCATCGCCATGAGCATGCGTTCCCCATTGATGGGTGGCGGGGGTTTTCTTTAAGATAGTGGTCATGGCTTCAGGATAGCAATCCACACTCAAATGCCGGTACGTATAAGGGCCTGAGACATCCGCACTGGTCACGGCATGCAATGCCACGACGGGTGTTGCAACGGCGGCTCCCATGTGAGATGGGCCGGTGTCTGGGCATAACATCAGATCGGCCAGGCTAATTAATGCCAATAATTGTTTAGGCTGGGTCTTGCCAATCAAATCATAAACGGATACGTGTTCAAGAATCGCATCACCCAATGCGCGGTCATAAGCACCCGGCCCACCCACTAAAATAACGCAAGCCTGCCAACGCGATTGCATATGTTTGATCACAGCAATATAGCGATCAGCCGGCCAGCTTCGTTCCGCTTTGCTTGCTGCGGGATTAACCAAGCAAACAGGGCCCGTCGCCGTTGGGAGATTCGCACGTGCCCAGGCATAATCCGCATCCTGAATCGGCAGATCCCAACGAATTTTTTTTTCAACGATCCCCAAGGCATCTGCAAACCGCAAAAAACCATCCAAGGTATGATCATGGCCCGGTGCGATCGCATCATGGATAAACCAACCGTGCCCGTCTTTAGCACGAATGGCATCATAACCAATCTTACGTGTGGCACGAATACAGGCATACAACAGATTCGCGCGCAAACTGGCTTGCGTTGCAAGCAACACATCAAAATGCCGCCCACGCATTTGCTGTTTAAATCGCCAGTAATCCATCAGATTATTAGGCTTGTCGATCACAACAAACTCAACGCCATCCATGCCTTCTACCAAGTCGTAGGCAGGACGGGAAATAATCCAGGTCAGCATGGTATCAGGCAGGCTGGCCTGCAGCGTTCTGACGAGCGGCACCAGCATTAACACATCGCCAAGTGCGGATAATCGAACAATGCAGATTGACTTAATCATCCTGCAATACGAAACGTGAACCACAATACGGACAAACTTCCGCACCGGTTTTTTCAATTGGCAAATACACTTTAGGATGTGCGTTCCACAGTTCCATTGCATCTGTTGGACAGCTTAATGGTAATTCATGACGATGTACTGCATATGTTTTTTCGGTACAAGCCGGTTGTTTATGTATTTCAGACATGATGCTCTCTTTGATTAAAATTAATAAGTTTTAAAATCTTCGTTATATCCGGGTTTTCGGCCTCAAACGGATCCCCATCGCGCCAATGCCGTAACCAAGTCAATTGTCGTTTAGCCAATTGCCGTGTAGCCGCCTCACCTTTTGCACGCAGAGTATCGTAATCTGCCTCCCCCTGCAAATAGTCATACACCTGACGATAGCCTACACAACGTAACGCCGGATGATCTGATGTCAGCTCCCATCGCTGCAATAAATCCTTTACCTCATCAATCAAGCCTGCCTTTAACATGTGCTCAAAGCGACGCTCAATTCGGGCATGCAACCAAGCACGATCCGCTGGAAGCAGCATAATATTAATACATTGATAAGCGGATGGCGTGCTACCCTCTTGCAAGTAAGCAGATAAAGATTGGCCGGTGATGGCATGCACCTCCAATGCGCGTTGAATCCGCTGGGTATCATTCGGATGAATTCGCGCTGCAGCAAGGGGATCCACTTGAACCAGCTTATCATGCATAAACGCCCATCCATGTGTTTGAGCTTGCTCTAGCAGTTGTTCGCGAACCTGTTCATCAGCCTCAGGCAATGCGGACAATCCCTGTTGAAACGCGCGAAAATACATCATGGTGCCGCCCACCAATAAAGGGATGTTTCCCCGACCGATAATCGATTCACAAAGCAAGGTTGCGTCTTCGCAAAACTGTGCCGCAGAATAGCTGGCTGGAGGATCAAGAATATCTATCAAATGATGCGGCGCGCGACTCAAGGTCTCGGCATCGGGTTTAGCCGTACCGATATCCATCCCCCGATAAATCATGGCCGAGTCCACGCTAATGATTTCACACGGTAGCCGCGTGACTAACTCGCAAGCCAAATCGGTTTTTCCCGATGCGGTTGGGCCCATTAAACAAATGGCTGCACTACCCATGGATGAGGCCTCTACACATGGCAACATCCATTCGTAATCCAAATGCTGGGCTGTCTTGAAAATACGCCGTTATTTCGATTTTTTCATCGTGGGTTAATTGGCGAGCATCAAAGGACTGACAGGTAACCAAGCGCTTTAATAGCTCTGCTTGCATTGGTGGCATGTTGCCTAATGCTTGCAAACATAGCTGAATATCGACTGATGGCAATAGTTGCGGGATGGTTCGCACCATGAGCCGGGATTCACTGGCAAAATCACACTGCATGCCTAAGTCAGCTAACATCGGCAGCCATCGCTCAAACAAAAGGTAATTGGCTTTGTCGATGGCATAACCCACGGGAACCAGCAATGGGCGTGATGCCAGAGGGTAGGCTTGTTGGGTTAGGAGCTCGATTAGGCGGCGTTGTTGCAAGGATTCAACGTTAACCAGCCATGGTTCATTATCTTGGTGAAGAATAGCAAATTGCGCGTTTAATATTAGCCATGGATGTGTAAGGGCTGGATAGTCGTCTTTGCGAACGACGTGACGCAATCCAGGCGTTCGGAGCTCGCCCACTGGATTGCTTCGCTGACGATCGCAAAGACGGCTAGGCTCATGGATCTCCGATGGCGCTAAATTTTCCTGGATAGCATAAGACGGCAAAACAACATCTTCCCTCTCCTCAACCGCCAACGCGGCCAAAATCTGCGATGTCATAAAATCATGCACCAGTCTTGGCTGTTGAAAACGCACTTCATGCTTTGTAGGATGCACATTTACATCAACCTGATCCGCATCAATAGTCAAATACAACAAACAAGACGGATGTCGACCTGGGTACAACAGTCCTTCAAAGGCTTGCTTCATCGCGTGACTCATCAGCTTGTCTTTTACCATGCGCCGATTAATATAAATCCACTGTTTGTCATTCTGACTACGTTGATAGCCCCTCCCGCTCACCCATCCGTGCAAACGCATGCCTGCACGCTCAACATCAAGATAGACGGCCTGCTCTACAAACGTATAGCCTAGTAACTTTTTAATACGCAGCAATTTAGTCTGCTCGCAAGACGCTGCGGGCAATACAAGGGTTGGTTTATCATTGTGTTTCAGCGTCAATGCCAGAGCTGGAGCGCTTAATGCAAAGCGTTTGACGACCGCCTCTATCGCTTGATATTCACTGCGTTCAGTTTTAAGAAATTTTTTCCGCACGGGAGCATTAAAAAAAAGATCACGTACATCGATGGTTGTACCCTGAGTCCGTGCGCACGGTGTAAGATTAATCGCCTCACCATCAATACGCATCATCATCGCATGCGCCTGATCCGCAGGTTTGGACGTTAACGACAGCCGTGACACCGATGCAATGCTTGCCAAGGCTTCACCGCGAAATCCCATGCTGCTTATGGCATATAGGTCATTGAGTTGATTGATTTTACTGGTTGCGTGAGCCGCAACGGCAAGCGGTAAATCATCAGCCAGGATTCCCGTGCCATTGTCACTGATTTTTACCTGATTCAAGCCGCCAAAACCAATCTCAATACTGATGGCGTTAGCACCTGCATCCAGCGCATTTTCCAGTAATTCCTTCACAACCGAAGCAGGCCGTTCGATCACTTCGCCAGCCGCAATTTGATTGGCGACAGAGGCAGATAGCAAATGAATTCTATTCATTTGTTACCCCCATTTTTTCGGGGCCGTCTGTGCACCTACCATGCGGGTGTTTGAGTTCGCCATGGCTTCCAGACGCGTTCCATGAGGCGGGTAATCCCAGAAGTAGCCTTTTACCCCTTGAAAGATAGCCTGTGTCAAGCGTGTTTGATAAGCAGGACTGGTAAGATTTCTTTCTTCGCGCGGATTTGAAATAAAGCCCGTTTCAATCAAAATAGACGGAATATCAGGTGATTTCAACACGACAAAGCGTGCTTGCTCAACTTTATTATTATGCAGTGTAGTCATGGTATCCAGGCCCCGTAGCACCCGACTGCCCATTTGCAAGCTGGCGCCAATCGTTGCTGTCTGAGACAAATCGAGTAAAACCGTTCTGATCACCCCGTTTTGATCATCCAGGCCTGACAGATTCACTCCACCCAATTCAGAATGGTTTTCTTTTTCAGCAAGCCATTGTGCCGCCTCACTGGTCGCACCTCGCTGTGACAAAGCAAAAACAGACGCACCATTGGAGTTATGATTGTTAAACGCATCAGCATGAATAGCTACAAATATATCCGCATTATGACGTCGGGCGATGTTCATGCGTTCACGTAAGCCGATGTAATAATCCCCGTCACGCGTCAGTACGGCGCGCATTCCGGGTTGTCGGTCAATTAATTGTTTTAATTTTATCGAAATGGCCAATACAACATGCTTTTCAGCACTGCGACCCATGCCAATAGCACCCGGATCTTTACCCCCATGACCTGGATCAATCACCACAACCACGTCACGTAACGGTCCGGACGGCGCATGTAGCTTTTGAGGATACACGGTTTGATGTCCCCATGATTTATTCGCAGTATGCAGAGATTTCACAGCAGCACGGGTAGCCCTTGGCCCCGTCGTCACTAAATCAAGGCGTAAACCTCGTGACAAAGCGCTTGTTCTGAGCGTAACCCCTTGGTTCACATCAAAAACCAAGCGAAGCGTATGTGCGTCAGGATGCCCGGTTCGAAGATTTGTTATCAAGCCACGATTCTGCAAAACCGTGTTCATATTGATTGTCGTATTGGTTTGAGCCAGATCAACCACAACACGAGAAGGGTTGTTTAACACAAAGGCTTTGTGCTTGAAGGCACCATTGAGTTTAAAACTAATGGTGGTTTTGCCACCGCCATCCTGAACCTGCAGCGACTCAAGTTTTGCCGCCATTGCAGTATTTATCTGCACCATCAAAACAA
>CAMDBQ010000036.1 GCA_945889365.1 Legionella genomosp. 1
ATTCATCGCTGGGATGTCATGACAGAAAACAAGCGACTGTCTCCCTCGTTTGGTTTAGGATTAAATTACACTATTTACGAGCACGTCATGATTGAATTAGGTGCTAATTACACGGCAGGCTATGGCGAATCAGAATTGAATCCAGCGAAAGATTATGTGCCGTTTCTGTATTCGGGATTTTTGAAGTTGGGTTATCGGATTTAGGGCTCGGATGACCACTAGATCTAAGGTCTCGGCAAAATCTTATCCAACCACTTCGGAAAATACCAATTCCATCGCTTAACCAGTGCCATGGTTGCTGGTACGAAAATAGTTCGTACTAAGAACGCATCAACAAAAATAGCTACCGCGATGCCCAGACCAAATTCTTTTACCATGAGTACTTCGGCCACCATAAATGATCCGCAGGTGACGATAACAATAATAGCAGCACTGGTAATGATTCTGCTGCTGTGTTCAATCCCAAATACGATGCTCTGATCATTGTTTTTTGACTGTTCATAAGCCTCTTGAATTCGAGTCAGCAGGAATACTTCGTAATCCATGGAAAATCCGAATAGCGCGCAAAAAATTATAACCAATAGACTAATATCCAGGATCCCTTGGGGATCAAAGTTAAGTAGTTGATGCAAATGCCCTTCCTGGAAGACAAAAACCAATACCCCATAGGTGGCGCAGAGGCTCAGAACATTCATTAAAATGGCTTTTAAGGGCAAAAAAAGTGAACGCAGTAATACCAGCAAAATTAGATACGTTAAGACAAGAATCCAAGTTATGGCATACGGGAAAATGCGGGAAATGCCTTGTAATACATCCGCATTATTAACCGGAGTACCGCTTAATTGCATGGTCAGCCCTGCTCCGGGACGCATATCACGCAGTTGATTAATTAATGTTTTTATTTCAGGTGAATTGGCGCCATAATTGCTGACAACATTGATAACGGTAAAACGCTTTTGTGTTGTTGTTTTTAATAAAACTTTAATTGCCGGATCAGTGTATCGCTTTGACGAATGATAGAGTGCCTGGTATTGAGATTTTGTTAACTCCGGCACCGTTGTCACAATGCTGTTAACTTGCTTTATAAGCTTATTGTCTTGAAGTTTATGCGTAAAATTATAGAGTTTCCCTATGTTTTTGGACGATAAAATATTCCCATTCTTAGCTGTAATAACCAATTGAATAGGGGTTAACTCATGCTCATTAAATTTTGCTTTATAGGTTTCAAAAAACTGCCGGCTTTCAGAGTGCGCAGGAAGGATGTGAAGATCAGATACGCCTAATCGCGCGTTTAAAAATGGAGCGCCCAGTAGCAATAGGATAATCAATGCCGAAATGAAAAATAGTACGGGTCGCTTGACCACGGTTGTGGCTAACCTTCGCCAAAGGCTTGCACGATTGGATTGGGATAATTTAAACACAGGTAATAGATTGATTCGGATATTAAGTATTGCAAGCATAGCGGGCAATACGATGATGGCTATCAATACAGCAGTCAATACGGCTGTTAAGCCGCCCACCCCAACTGAAAATAATATATTAACCGGAAACAAGAGCAGGGCGCCCAGGCTAATAAAAACGGCGAGTCCACTAAAAAATACGGCACGACCCGCGGTTGCCAGTGTGATGGCAACGGCCTCTGATACGTTATTATTTTGATTTAATTCTTCTCGAAATCGACTGACAATAAACAATGAATAATCCAGGCTAAGACAAATACCTAAAAGCAAGGCAATATTAATCGTAAAAATGGACAGCGTCATTACTTGACCCAAAGCATACAACGTGGTCAGGATCATCAATGCACAGCCTCCACCTAAAAGAAGGGGTAAAATAGCAGCAACAATCGAGCCAAACACCATAATTAAAATAATGGTGGCTACTGGTGCTGCAATGATGTCCGCTGAATAGAGATCCTTCTGCGTTTGCTTATTAACGCCGTCAATAAAAACAGGTTCACCGCCGATGTTCACTGTCATGTGGCGCGGTTTTTTTATGGTTTGCTGGAATTGGTGCAATAATTCAGGCCCCATGTTGGCTTTACTATTAAATAATATAACCACGTAGGCCGTATGTTTGTCCTTTGAAATTTGACGCTTATTCATATCCGGATAAATAATTTGATGATTTATTGGAAAATTTTTCATACCAACCAGGGATCGTTTAAGTTTATCGATATACTCAGGGTTTGTTGCCAATAAGTGCTTGCTGTTATATATCAGTATAAAACGGTTGTATCGGTAGCCTAATTTAGAATCTAAATACTGATCGGTTTTAGCACTGTCTGAATGCTCATCAACAAAGCCCGTGGTTTGAAATGGAGCCATAAGGTTGGGCAGAATGGGTAGGCAGCATAACACTAAAATAGCCCACAATATGATAATGGGTAAGCGACACGTATAAACAAATTTCCCCAGTCGATAAAACGGAGTACTTTGCATTTAAAGGTTCCTTGGTCGTTTGTTTGTGATATAAAAACGCCCTTGTTGTTATATTATAGACCATTTTGAATCATTCGTAAGAACATTTCATGTAAATTTTAATCTTGCGCTGGCGAGACAGCCAGGTTTAAGTTATTATGTGAATTTTTCGAGCGACTTATGAAGATTTGTTTAAAAACCTACGCAAAACAAGCGGGTTCGCAAACGGTTGTCATTCATGTCCAGGATCGCAAACCTGAGCGCGTTAATTCACCTTGTGAATTAACCTGTGTATTTAAGGTTGAGGCCTGTTCTGATTATTACTTATTAACGCTCAGTGTGAGTGCTAACCTTGAAATCGCGTGCCAACGTTGTTTAGGTGAGTTTCACCATGAGCACATCAATCAAACCCAATTGGCCGTTTGTGCGAATGAAGAGATGGCTGAAAGCTTGATGGAAAGCTTTGAATGCATTGTAGTTAATAATTACCAAATTGACCTGGTTGATATTGTAACCGATGAGCTGCACCTGTTTTTACCCGAAAAACATCAGGAAATTGACGGATGTGATCGTGAAATGAGTGGGCTGATTGGAGATATAATCTAAATTTATGTCATAGCACTTGGATTGTAGAGAAAAAATAGGTAAAATTCCGGCTTAATGAAACCAATTTGTTTAGGAGTAAGACAATGGCAGTACAACAAAATAAGAAATCACGTTCACGACGTGATATGCGTCGTTCACATGACTCATTAACTATGCCTACACTGTCTGTGAATGCAACCACAGGCGAAAGACATTTGCGTCATCACATCACACCCGATGGTTACACTATCGGTGGTCGTAAAATTATTCTTTCTGGTACCGTATACGAAGAGCAAGAGTAAACCCTTTGAAAAACATTACCATTGCCATTGATGCAATGGGCGGGGATCATGGCTTAAGCGTTGTGATTCCAGCCTGTCTGCGTGCTGTGCAAAATAATCCTGATTTGAAATTGCTGTTGGTTGGCGATCAAGCTCAAGTTATTAAGCACCTGAAAAAAAATGGCTCATCAATAAACAACCAAATTTCTGTTGTGCATGCATCAGAAACCGTTGCCATGGATGAACTGCCTTCTCACGCGTTGCGAAATAAAAAAGATTCATCGATGCGAGTGGCTATTAATTTAGTCAAAGAGGGTAAGGCGCAGGCCTGCGTTAGTGCGGGTAATACGGGTGCTTTAATGGCAACCGCGCGTTTTGTGCTTAAAACGCTGCCTGGTATTGACCGACCAGCCATCATTGCCGAATTGCCTACCATGCACGGCAGAACCCGTGTTATGGATTTAGGTGCTAACATTGATTCGTGCGCTGAACATTTATTTCAGTTCGCGGTGATGGGTTCAGCATTAATTCGTGCATTGGATGGTAAGAACGCACCCAAAATTGGATTATTGAATATTGGTGTCGAAGAAATTAAAGGCAATGATCAGGTCAAGCGTACGGCACATATGCTCAGTGAATGCAAGTTATTGAACTATGTCGGTTATGTTGAGGGTGATCATTTCTATTCTGGTGAAGTTGATTTGGTGGTGTGCGACGGCTTTGTAGGCAATGTTGCATTAAAAGCCAGCGAAGGTCTAGCCAAATTAATGATTTCCGTTCTCAAAGAATCGTTCTTACAGAACTGGTGGGCGAAATTGGTTGGCTTGATGGCTCGACCTGCTTTAGCACATTTAAAAAAGCGCATGGATCCTGCACGATACAACGGCGCGAGCTTGTTGGGATTAAACGGGATTGTGGTCAAGAGTCATGGCGGCGCTAATGAGTTCGCGTTTCAGTTTGCAGTTGAAGAAGCGGTACTGCAGGTCAAAAGTAATGTGGTTGATTTGGTTCGGAACCAAATTACTGACTTTATTAATCAAGGTTTGTTGCTCTAGGACTCCATAATAATGCCAATTACAGCCTATGTTTTTCCAGGTCAAGGATCACAGTCCATTGGCATGTTGCAAGAACTTGCAGGTCATTATCCTTTAATTACACAGTTGTTTGCCACGGTCTCTGAACGTATAGGTTATGACGTTTGGCAATTGGTTCAGGATGGGCCTGAAGAGCGGCTTAACCAAACAGAGCAAACCCAAGTTGCCATGTTGACAGCCGATGTAGCTGTCTATCAATTGTTACAAGCGCAAGGCGCACCTCGTGCAACCATCATGGCGGGTCATAGTCTGGGTGAATATGCGGCGTTGGTGTGTTCAGGGGCAATTAGTTTACCTGATGCCGCGGTTTTGGTTGGTTTGCGTGGTAAATTAATGCAAGAATATGTGCCCTTAGGTCAGGGCGCTATGGCTGCTATTGTTGGTTTGACCGATGAGCAAGTGCAAGAGCTGTGTGTAAAATCAAGCACAACGGCTCATCAGGTGACGCCAGCCAACTATAATGCGATTGGACAGGTTGTGATTGCAGGCCATACTCCAGCTGTTGAAAAAGCTATTCTATTGGCAGATAAAATGGGAGCGCGAATGGCGGTCAATATACCCGTCAGCGTACCCTGTCACTGCCCGTTATTAACGCAAGCAGCGGATGTTTTTTCTGATGCATTGCAGAGTGCAGCATTTAAAACGCCCGAATTTCCCGTTATAAGCAACGTTGATCTGAGTATTTATCAGTCCGTTGAGCAAATAAGAACACTATTGAAAGAGCAGCTGTATCGTCCTGTGCGTTGGGTTGAAACCATTCAACTGATGAAAAATAAAGGTGTTGAATTACTGATCGAATGTGGGCCAGGCAAGGTGTTGGGTGGATTAACCAAACGAATTGATAGAACATTACAGGCTATTAGTGTTAATGATCAGGCTGGTTTGGATCTTGCTTTAGGGGCTATAAAATAACCCGTCGATGGCGGAAATGCCATTTATGAGAGGAGATAACAGTGCTAAATTTACAGGGTAAAATCGCATTGGTCACGGGCGCAAGTCGCGGTATTGGCAGCGCCATTATGTTAACATTAGCAAAACAAGGCGCATACGTTGTTGGCACGGCCACAACACAAGACGGTGCGAACCGAATTACAGCTGCATTGAAACAAGACAATTTGACTGGTGAAGGCGTGGTTCTTGATGTCACCAGTGCCGACAGCGTTGCAACGTTGATGACGCATTTGTCTGCTCAAGAGAAAGTGCCTTCTATATTGGTTAACAATGCCGGCATTACTCGTGACAATTTATTGTTGCGGATGGATGATGAAGAGTGGTATCAAGTCATTGAAACAAATTTGAATTCAGTTTTTCGTCTAACACATGCCTGCATAAAGCCTATGTTTCGAGCGCGCTGGGGACGTATTATTAGCATTGGTTCAGTGGTTGGCTCAAGCGGTAACGCAGGACAAGTCAATTATACTGCAGCGAAAGCGGGTGTGGTTGGGTTTTCCAAATCATTGGCGCAAGAAATTGGCAGCCGTGGCATTACAGTGAATGTTGTAGCCCCTGGTTTTATTGATACTGATATGACAGAAGCCTTGCCGGATCTTGTAAAAGACGAAATGTTAAAACGAATCCCAATGAAACGCTTGGGCACAGTTGAAGACATTGCCAATGTTGTAGCATTTCTAGCGTCTGATTGTGCAAATTATATTACGGGTGAAACAATTCACGTCAATGGTGGCATGTACATGGATTGATGGGCTTGCGTTATTTGAATAAATGAATAAACTAGCGCACAATATTTTATTATTTTAAATTTTTTATTAACCGAAGAGGAAATACAAGTTATGAGTACAGTAACGGATCGAGTTCGTAAAATCGTTGTAGAGCAATTGGGTGTTAAAGAAGATGAATTGAAAAATGACGCATCTTTTGTTGATGATCTGGGTGCTGATTCGCTTGATACGGTCGAGCTGGTTATGGCTCTGGAAGAAGAATTTGAAACTGAAATTCCTGATGAAAAAGCTGAGAAAATCACAACCATTCAAGAAGCGATTGATTATATCGAATCTTGCATGAGTAAAGAATAAGTATTTATTGCGAGGAGTTGTTCATTGAATAAGCGGCGTGTTGTTGTGACTGGCTTGGGTATGATTACCCCTGTTGGCCTTAATGTTGAAGAATCCTGGCGCAATATTCTGGCTGGAGTCAGTGGTGTCGGTCCTGTTGAGGACTTTGATACCAGTGATTATTCAACCAAAATATGGGCGAAGGTCAAAAACCTTAACATTGAAGATCACATGTCGCTGAAAGATGCTCGTAAAATGGATTTATTTACGCAGTATGGCATGATTGCTGCTGATGAAGCCTTAGCTGACTCCGGACTTGTCATTGATGAAGCGTTATCTCATCGTGCGGGTGTCGCTGTGGGTGCGGGTATCGGCGGTATTCAAACCATTACCAATAATCAAGAGCGATTAATGAGTGGTGGCCCACGCAAAGTATCTCCATTTTTTATCCCCGCAGGTATTATTAATATGGTTGCCGGGCAGATTTCCATTAAGCATCACTTGAAAGGGCCTAATATTTCAGTTGTCACCGCATGCACGACAGGTACACATAATATTGGATTAGCCGGCCGGATGATTTCCTATGGTGATGCCGATGTTATGGTTTGTGGTGGTGCTGAAATGACCGACACCCCATTGTGCCTCGCGGGTTTTTCTGCTGTGCGATCATTATCAAAACGTAATGATGAACCTGAAAAAGCATCGCGTCCTTGGGATAAAGACCGTGACGGTTTTGTCATGGGTGAAGGTGCCGGTATTTTGGTTCTTGAAGAGTATGAACACGCGAAAGCTCGCGGTGCTAGAATTTATGCAGAGCTGGTTGGTTTTGGCATGTCGGCAGACGCGTATCATATCACTGCACCCGATGAAGATGCAGATGGTGCGTCACGAGCCCTAGAAGCTACGCTTAAAGACGCTGGTGTTTCGCCGGATCAAGTGGATTATATTAATGCCCATGGTACCTCGACCTATTTGAATGACAAAAATGAGACGAAAGCCATTAAACGTGTTTTTAAAGAACATGCTTACCAGCTGGCAGTTAGCTCAACCAAATCTATGACCGGTCATTTGCTGGGCGCTGCTGGTGCTGTTGAAGCAGCATTTAGTGTGCTGGCTATACGTGATCAAGTCGCACCGCCGACCATTAACCTTGATCATCCGGATGAAGGCTGCGATCTGAATTATGTTGCACATACCCCTCAATATAGAAAAATTGATTATGTATTGAGTAACTCATTGGGATTTGGGGGCACTAACGGCAGTTTGCTGTTCAAGCGAATAAGCTAAATGACTCGCCGTTGGCAGACATGTGTAGTTATCTGCTCACTCTCGCTCTTGTTGACTTGGGTCTCAGTACTGAGCCTTGAATTGTATCGTTTATTTTATCAACCCATGACGATTGAACATCGTTCAACAGGCGTCGTGCGGTTAGATAAATCCACGTCTGCAACGTCGTTTGCACATGCTTTAAAAGCACAAAATCTAATTAAATCTGAACAACTGTTTCTTGCACTGGTTCGTGCTCAGGGTTTATCACAACGTCTGAAAGCGGGCATATATCAGGTGAAAGCTGGCGAAACATGTTGGCAATTTTTAAATCGAGTTGCGGCAGGTGATGTTATCATCGAATCGTTTCGTATCATTGAAGGCACCACTCAACGGCAAATTGCTGCGAATCTCTCGCAAGCGCCATATTTAAATTATCAGGATAGTGATTGGTTGGTTGTTGTACCCGATCATGCCGAAGGCTTATTACTTGCTGACACATATCACTACAATGCAGGCTCTGAAAGCAAAGAATTACTGGCACGCGCACATGCAAATTTACAACAGCACCTTGAGTTTAGCTGGCAGAACCGGACACCAGGCTTACCCTATAAAACATCGAAGGATTTATTAATCATTGCATCCATTCTTGAAAAAGAAGCGGCACTGCCCACAGAAAAACGTTTGATTGCGGGTGTGATTATTAATCGTTTGAATAAGCACATGCCATTACAGATGGATCCTACGGTTATTTATGCATTGGGTACGGAATACAACGGCAAGTTGACGCATGATAATATGCAGGTTGACTCACCTTATAATTCTTACCGTTACCGTGGATTGCCACCCACGCCTATCGCTATGGTAGGTAAAGATGCCATTGATGCAGCAGCGCATCCACAATTAACGAATTACCTGTATTTTGTTGCACGAGGAGATGGTTCACATGAGTTCTCAGTTACTTATGATCAACAAAAACAGGCCATTGCCCGTTATCTCAGGAAGAGCACATAATGTCTAAAGGCAGTTTTATTGTTGTAGAAGGGCTTGAGGGTGCTGGTAAATCAACGGCGCTTGATGAAATTAAACAATTTTTGGCCTCACACGTATCTGAACTGGTGATTACACGCGAGCCCGGTGGTACGCGCGTGGGGGAGGCGGCTCGTCAGTTAATCAAGGCAATTGAACCCACGGAACCCCTTGATCCGCGCGCTGAACTCTTGTTGTTTTATGCCGCTCGCGTGCAATTAATTGAGTGTGTGATCCGGCCCGCGATTAATCGTGGCGCTTGGGTTTTGGCCGATCGATTTGAATTGTCTACGTTGGCTTATCAAGGGGGTGGTCGCAAATTGTCATCTACCATGATTCAGCATTTATCCGAATTTTGCATTAATGACTTGCAGCCTGATTTGATTATTTTTTTGGATATCGCGCCGGAACAAGGCATGCAGCGTGTGATTGCCCGTGGGAAAACAGATCGCATCGAGCAGGAGTCCATGGTATTTTTTAATGCCGTTTATGACAGTTATCATCAACACATTAAAACCCTAAAAAACGTGGTTGTGATTGATGCCAGCAAGCCGTTGCCTGACGTTCAACATGCAATACGTGTAGCCCTTGAACATTATATGACTCACTATGCAAATTGACGAATTACCTACACATGCGCCGGTTTGGACGAAGATACAGCAAATGCTGGATAAAAATCGCCTGCCGCAAGCACTGTTGTTTTCTGGTCCGCGACATGCCGGGATTTTACAGTTTGTCGATCGTTTGATGGCGATTTTGATTTGCCAGAACGCTGACAAGGCACCCTGTGGTGAGTGTCAACCTTGCCGGTTGCTGATGCAAGGTACGCATCCAGACATTAAATACGTTCGCCAGCACTCACCTAGCTCGCCGATTAAAATTGAGCAGATCCGTGAATTGCAGGAAAGCGTATATCAGACCCCTCAATGTGGAGCGCGTAGTATTATCGTGATTGAGCCAGCTGATCGATTAAACCGATCGGCTGCAAATGCGCTCTTGAAAATCCTTGAAGAACCGCCTTCGCACACGTTGTTTATTTTGATTGCCGAACAACTGAGTAATTTACCCGCCACCATCATGAGCCGTTGCCAGCAATATGCAGTTTCACCACCTGAGTCAGCTGATTATCTGGAGATCGGGAAATTTTATCCCGAAGCATCTGAGCGCGGGGATTTGTTCAAACAATGCGAGCCCATCAGCAGGGACTTGCGTGATTTGGTTGATAAAAAAATATCGCCTTGTACACTTGCTGCAAAATGGTCGAGCTATGCGCTGAGTGATCTATTATGGTTTTTGTATTTGCTTAC
>CAMDBQ010000037.1 GCA_945889365.1 Legionella genomosp. 1
AAGTGCAGTCACTTGTTTCAATGGATTTATTTCAACGCTGGAAAAATACAAATCTTACATCGTCAATTACTTTAAAAAGCGAAAAAACAGCGGCTTTGTTGAGGGAATGAATAATAAAATTAAAGTAGCCAAAAGACGATGCTACGGATTCTCGGCTGTTAAAACTATTTTTCAGCGCCTGTTTCTCGACTTTCAGGGGTTCGAAATTTACGCATGATTAATTTCTACAGATGCGCAGAAGAGCCAGGTGTGTTTAGTGGTAATTATAGAACATGTTTGGCAAAATGCACGCGTTAATGATTGATTATCGCTTGATATGTCCAATTTATGATCTACAATTACACTGTACTGGATCACATTATAGGACATTATCATGGACGAAAAAAAATCATCCCATAGTCTACGTTGTTTTTTAGTTATCTTGACGTCGAGTCTGTATTTGCTTGCGGAAGTTGCGAGTGCGAATCAATTTGTTTTTAGTCCCAGAACATTGCAATGGAAAGCCATCAACTCGAGTGGCAAGGTTGTTCGCACAGGACATGGTTCTGCTGGCCGATCGTATTGACCTGATATCCGTCGATCGTGCAGAACGCCTACGGTAACATTCCATGTGATAAGCAAAGGCGGCCCGGGTTGCCGTTCCAGCCGTTACCCTGTAGGAAAGGGCGGCGCGCCGATGCCATATTGCATGTTTTTTAGTAAGTATTATGCCGTACATGGATCAAATGATGTGCCCAATCGAAACGCAAGTCACGGCTGTATTCGCGTGCCTACGAGTGATGCGCATTGGTTGTCGAATAATTTTATGTACGTGGGAACAACGGTGGTGATTAAGTCATATTAGTAGGGCGCGCGCCATGTGCCCCTACAATTTACTCATCATCATCAATACTAAACGAAGATCCACATCCACACGTGGTTTTCGCATTTGGATTTGAAATTCTAAATTGTTCTTCTAGTCCTGATGTGAAATCAATTTCAGCACCTTGCAGATATTGAAAACTCATGGAGTCAACCAATAATTTTACGGTTGATTTGCCGTCTGAGCAGCGTTGTTCGATGACGGTGTCATCTTCTTGAATCTTTTTATCAAATGTAAAACCATATTGAAATCCTGAACAGCCACCGCCGGTGATATACACACGCAAGTTAAGTTCGGGATCGTCTTCTTCAGCAATCAAGGCGGCAACTTTATCAGCCGCGTTGACGGAAAAAGTGACGTGTGTTGCTGCTGCGGGTGAAGCATTAATTGAGGCCATGATAACTCCAGTTTTTGTCGGTTTTGGTCACATGACAAGTATACACGATTAGCGAATAATTTGCTCGATTGTGGCACCACCCAAACATTGGTTTTTGTCATAAAATACAATGTATTGGCCAGGTGTTACAGCGCGCTGCATGCTTGAAAACAAAACGCAGTGCTGATTATTGTTGTCCATCGGTGAAATAACACAGGCTTGATCTGCTTGACGATAGCGCGTTTTAGCATGACACGTCATGGGAAATGCATCTTCAGAACAGTCTTTTAACCAATGAATGTTTCCGCACATGAGTCCTTGTGAATACAGCATAGGGTGATGATTCCCTTGTGCTACGATTAATGTATTCGTATTCGTGTCTTTATCAACCACATACCAAGGATTTTCACTGCCTTCACGCGTACCACCAATACCTAAACCCTGTCGTTGGCCTAAGGTATAAAACATTAACCCATCGTGGCCTCCCAAAATTTCGCCCTGCGCACTGTGCATCTCACCCGGTTTTGCGAGCATGAATTCATTCAAAAACGCTTTGAAACGTTTTTCGCCAATAAAACAAATGCCGGTGGAATCTTTTTTAGCATGGGTAACCAGTCCAAGCTCTTCGGCAATTTTTCGAACGTCGGTTTTTAGGATTTCACCGAGAGGAAACAAGGTTTTGGCTAGTGCTGCGGGCTCGACGGCATGTAAAAAATAGCTCTGATCTTTATCTCGATCTTTGCCTTTATACAGTGCACCAACCCCATCAGTAACCGCAACACGTGCATAATGACCGGTTGCAATAAAATCAGCGCCTAATGACAGAGCATGATTGAGAAACGCATTGAATTTTATTTCTTTATTGCACAGGACATCCGGGTTGGGGGTGCGTGCTTGCTCATATTCACTAAGAAAATGGCTGAAAACACGATCCCAGTATTCTTCTGAAAAATTAACACTATGCAATGGCAAGCCCAGTTGATCACAAACTGCCTGCGCATCGGCTAGATCTTCAGCAGCAGCACAATAACCGTCTGTGTCATCCTGCTCCCAATTTTTCATGAACAGGCCTTCAACCTCATAACCCTGCTCGCGTAATAAATACGCCGCTACAGAGGAGTCTACGCCGCCAGACATGCCAACAATGACTTTTGTTTTTTTCATGGGATTCAACAGGTATTAAAAATGGGTATTTTACTCTAAATTTGCCCAATCGACCAGCTTTGTCGATCCCACCATGCTTGCGGGCTAGGGTGATTCTCTTTATGATGCAGCCTATCAATAGGCATTAAGGTCTTACCATAGATGAAGGCACGTTCAAAGGAAAAGGAGTTAATCGATCTAGGCCCTGATTTTTATACTCCTGATGAATATGCCGAATGTTTGAAAATCTTGTTTGAAGTTAACAAGCTGATGGGATTTTTTAATAGCACGGTCAAGGCATTAAAACAATTTCCAATTGATTCTTCTTTAGTTGATATTGGATGCGGTGGAGGGTTGTTTTTACTGCATTTAAGTCAATCCTATCCTCACATGTCATTATTAGGCATGGACGTTTCTGAGGCGGCGATTGAACAGGCACAACATGAGTTAATGCGCTGGAAAACAAAAAACACTCAATTTGAATTACAAAACCAATTGGCGCTCGAACTGCCTAAAAACAGCGTTGATATTGTTTTAACCACACTGGTCTGTCATCACATTGATGATGACGATTTGGTTGGATTTTTACAAAACGCACACCAAGCCGCACGCAGGGCTGTAATCATCAATGACTTACACCGCCATCCGATTGCATACTGGTTTTATAAATACACCAGTCCCATTTTGTTTCGCAATCGATTAATCACACACGATGGCCTGGTTTCAATCCAACGTAGCTTTACGCGTGCAGAATTAACGTGTGTATTGAAAAAAGCTAACATCACTAATTATCAAATTAAATGGGGATTTCCATTCCGCTGGCAGGTAATTTTATGGAAGAGCTAGTTATTATTGGGGGTGGGGTGGCTGGGCTCAGTGGCTTGAATGCGTTGCTTGATAACCATATTTCACCGCTTTTACTCGAAGCCTCAACCATTGGCACGCCTAAAATGTGTGGCGAATTTTTAGCGCCTCCGGTCATGGATCAATTAAAAAAATGGGGCATTGGTCCGATGCAATCGATAAAACAAGCACGCTTTAATGATTTGCAATGTTCTTTTCCACGCGAAGCAGGTGGATACTCCAGGCATGATGCCGAAATTGAATTAGCAGCTCGCGCGAAAAAGCTCGGCGGACGCATCATTGAGCAATCACCGATCCAAACCATTATCCCTGCAACACAGAATTCCCCCTATATTTTGCACCTAAATTCAGGTGAAACCATAGAGGCTCGTGATGTGATCTTTGCCTCTGGTAAATTTTCACAAACTGCAGCGACATCGACCTATGTGGGTTTTAAAACCTATATTCCACAAGTTATCCAGTCCGAAACACTGTTGATGTTTAGTTTGGCCGGCGGCTATTTAGGGATTGTGCCGGTGACGGATGACATGAGTAATCTAACGTGTTTGGTTAGGCGAGACGAGGTTGAGAAAGCAGGATCGTGTAAAGCGTTTTTGGAATCAATTCATCCGTCTTTGGGAGCGAAGACGGGGTGGTTAGAAGGCCCAGCCCCAACCTTTAGCCCAAAAACCATTCCAAACTGGCCACATGCTTATTGGATTGGCGACGCCTTTGCCAGTATTCATCCAGCGATTGGATACGGGTTTGCTCATAGTATCATTAGCGCCCTACTAGCGGTGGAGTATTATCTAAAACAAGATCCAGTCGGTTATCATCAAGCGCTAAAAAAACTGATGCGACCCAAACGTATCATCGGAAAAACAATGCATCACTTATTACAAAAACCAAGATTATGCAGCGTTGTTTCACCTATATTTGAAAGAAACCCCTGGATTACTCATCAATTATTAAGCACACTAGGTTACTAAAAATGCAATCAGCAATCACCGCAATTGGAATCGCAAACCCACCTTACAGACGTGCTCAGCATGAAGTTGCTGAATTAATCGCCGATGGGTTTCATTTAAATCCTGTACAAAAAAAAATATTAAAACGAATCTACACATCCTCAGGAATCGAACAGCGGCATAGCGTATTAATCGATTATTCTAAAGAACCGGGTGAATTTGAATTTTTCCCCAACGATCCAGCAGCTGATTTTCCAACGACAGCGCAACGGATGGCGGTATATAAAGCCAATGCACTAGCCCTGGCATTAGCGGCCATTGATGACTGCTTATCCGAGCCGCGACCGTTAGGGGGTGTTGCAGATGGTGAAACACGCCCTAACGGTCGCGGCTCGGATAGATCCAAAGTAGACATCACTCACGTCATTACCGTCAGTTGCACTGGCATGTACGCGCCCGGAATTGATATAGAAATCGTTCAACACTTGAATCTTGCCCCATCAACCCAACGTACATCCATTAATTTCATGGGTTGTTATGGTGCGTTCAACGGCATGAAAGTTGCCGATTCAATATGCAAAGCAGATCCCAATGCGTCTGTATTGCTGGTTTGCGTAGAACTTTGCTCAATCCACATTCAAAAAAGCTTTACCCTTGATAACATCATATCAAACGCCATTTTTGCAGATGGCGCTGCTGCTGTGTTAATTCAGGCGCAGCCCACTAACCAACCCCACCTGAGTTTTGAATCGTTTTATTGCGACATCATGCCTCAAACCAGTCAAGAGATGGCGTGGCATATTGGTGATTCGGGGTTTGATATGGTACTTACAGCCTACGTGCCCGAAGCCATCAAATCTGGCATCGCTGCATTTGCTGATACATTACTGACTCAATCCCGTCTGTCATTTAGTGATATTGATTATTTCGCGATCCACCCTGGCGGTTTGAAAATACTCCAGGCTTGCGAGACATCACTCAACATCACTCAACACGACAATCGTTTTTCTTATGATGTATTACGTCAATACGGCAACATGTCCTCCGCCACAGTAGTGTTTGTTTTAAAACAAATTTGGAATAGCTTAAGCAAGCAAGATGATAAGAAAAAAATCTTCAGCTGTGCATTTGGACCAGGATTGACATTAGAATCGATGCTACTACACGTTCGAGTTTAA
This sequence comes from Legionella genomosp. 1, assembly GCA_945889365.1. Taxonomy (GTDB): domain Bacteria; phylum Pseudomonadota; class Gammaproteobacteria; order Legionellales; family Legionellaceae; genus DDPF01. The sequence goes on from CAMDBQ010000037.1 coordinate 5,371, forward strand.
TCCGTATTCAAACTCTCACTAACCACACTCACTGTCACCCCATTTTTTTTATTTTTCTCACGCTTAAGCAGGGTATAAAGCGTCAGATGACTATCGTCTATTGATGCTGTAGCCACGCTCAAAAAATAGTTGCTTTCAATTGTGATTTGCTCAAGGGAAATGCCTAATGTTTTTAATAAGACACTGACCTTACTCAAATCGGTGATGCCTTTTTCTCCGCGCGCTTCGATTAACTCTTTCACTTGAGCATCATTTAATCCATTGCCAAGGCCCTTGAGCACGGCTTTTGAGGCCGAATTAATATTGATTGCGGTCACTTCGGGCAGGGCGGTTAGGTCTGGTAATAGCGCTTGATAGAGCTCGGCCGTTACACCATAAACCAAGCGAAATTCGGATACATTTTGCATCAGTTGATAGCCTGGATAATAGGGTGGTTTTTGTTTTAGGTAATGGTTTAAAAACTTATCCTGCCCGCGCTCGGGTTGGTATGCGATCATCCATTGGCTGGCTGCATCAAAAATGGATTTACCCTGTGACGTTGTGGGGTGTTTAGGCAAGTTTTCCACCAGATTATAAAACAGAAGTCGGTATTTTTTATCTGGCAGATTATTGATGTTGAATTTGGACTGCAGGTCAGATATATGGCCTTCAATAAAAACGCCGGGATAGATGTGCTGTAATTTGCGCGGGAATTCACCCACTTTCTCACTCATATCTTTGGCGGATAATTGCTCCATAGCCCAGAATGTTACCACTTGTGATGCTAGGTAAAGTTTGTCGCTGTTCAGGCTGATGCGCGTGCGGTAGATGTCTAATTGTAATCGGGTGCTCATTGCGGTGGCTGCGATGGCGACCAGGGTCATGATGAATAGGGCGGAGATCAGAGCACTTCCGCGTTGTTTACCCCACATAAAGCGCCTCCGGAATAATGAACAACGCACTCATGTGTCCCCAGTCCTTTAAATTTAAGGTCAGTTGTACGGCTGTAGGCAGCGTTTCTTGACGTTGTTCCGGTTTTACAGCGAATTCGTGCCAGTCGGGTAATATTTGCAGATGATGTGTCATATAGGCAAAGCTGCATTGGCTTAAGTTGTCGAGTAATAGCTTATCCTGAAATTGTTTCCGGTTTGGAGTATCAAGCATCTCCCAACTGCGTCGGATTAATTGCCCCCTTCGACATAAATAGGCCACGCGTTTTAACGTACTGCTCAACGCATTGCCCAATGGATTAACCTCTCCACCGCGGGTGAATTCAATATAGTTGGGTTGGCCCGTAAAGGGTGGGAACAAATGAAATTCATTGCCGTGAACGGATCGTTCTACAATTTGCTGCGTATCTCGCCGGATCAAGGCCATGGCCAATTGTAAATGACTCAGCCGGTCAGCCTGCATCGTTACTTTAGTGCGTGTATTGAATGCCTGATACATCGCTGATGATGTGATGGTGGCTAGAATGGCAAAGACTGCCAAGGCTATCAGGATTTCGAGCAGGGTGAAACCTTTGGTCTTCATAACTGCCGCCGAAATGCAACTAATAAATCGCCAAAAGGGCCGGATTGGTGCCTACTGACACTGATATGGATTTGTTGCATGTGTTTAACTGGCGTCGATATTAGTTTTGCTCGCCAATACCAGCGCTGCCCCAGCATGTTCGTGACTTGCGTTATTTCCTGGTTGGCAGGCACCGTTAATAGGTCTAGCTGAATCAAGGATACCCCATGCATTGCCACCCAATGGCTGATGGTTTTTTCTTTAACACGCGAAGTGATAGCTACCGTTTGTGCCGTGGCTTTGATCAGAGCAGTCAATGCAATGGCAATAACCGCCAAGGCCAGCAAGACTTCAATTAGTGTAAATCCCTTGCCTTTGTTCATGGCGATTTCACAGTAATGGCTCCGTTGCGCAACCCAATAATCGTCGCAAGAGTGGCTTGTTTTGTGGTGCCAAAATCCAGCGTGAATGCAGTCATATCGCCAGAGGAATGGATAATAATGACGGGGGTACCGCGTTTATGGCTTATTTTTCTTAAATTGATGACCAAGCCTTTTGGAAAGTGCTGTCGGTGAAAAATACTGTTCGCCGGCAAGGCTATCCAGCTAGTGGGTGCTTTAAATCGCAGCACCTGATAGCCATCATTTTTGAAGTTAATGCCCAGCGTGCTGGTTTCCAAAATGGCCTGTTGTTGCACTAGTTTAACGTATTGGGTAAATTGCTCCGCCGCCACGATGATACGTCGTTTTTCGCCAAAATCACCAAATGACATTAGCGCGAAACCCATGGTGATGCCAATGATTAACAGCACCACGAGGATTTCGATTAGGGTGAAGCCATTGTTCTTCATTACCCCGCGTTCCAATTGCCAATATCCGCATTAATCCCAGGGCCACCCGGTTGACCATCAGCACCATAGGTAAACACATCCACTTCATCATGTTCACCAGGATTCAAATATAGGTAGTCGCGACCCCAAGGATCTTTGGGCAATGATTTAAGATACGTTTGCCAATTAAGTGGTGTCGGATTGCTGGTTGGTTTTTCAACCAGAGCCTGTAACCCTTGATCAGTTGTTGGATAAAAACCGTTATCCAATTTATATAGATCAAGCGCGCTCTGAATAGCCAGTGCGTCTTGCTTGGCTTTCACAACACGCGCCTCATCCGGCCGGCTGATAATTTTAGGGACCACAAGGGCCGCTAATATGCCCAGAATAACGACTACGACCATGATTTCAATGAGGGAAAAGCCTCTTTGATTACGCATAACAAATACTCCTAAGTGACCAATTGTTCCATTGAAAAAATAGGTAGCAGGGTGGCTAATACGATAAACAGCACCACAGCCCCCATGAAAAGTATGACCAAGGGTTCCAGCAAGGTCAACGCCGTATCAACCATACGTTGCACTTCTTTATCCATATGTATGGCAGCACGCTCCATCATCGCAGCCAACTGCCCGCTCTTTTCACCACTGGCAATCAAATGCGTTGCCATAGGGCTCAAATATCGCGTGTTCTTCAATGCCCGACTAATTGCCGTCCCCTCGCGCACCTTGGTTGCTGCAACATCAAAAGCATTGCGCATCACCTGGTTGCTAACAAGACTAGCCGATACACGCATCGTTTCCAATACGTTGACCCCGGCTGAAAATAAAATACCAAAGGTATGAATATATCGCGCTACGTTAACTGATTTAACCAAGTAACTGGCTACGGGTAATGTTAATATAAATTGATGCCACTTTAATTTGATCCGCGGATTCTTCAAGCTTCGTCTAAAACCCACAATCAGCAGCACAATAACAATGAATAGATACAATCCATATGATTTCATAAACGAACTAATGTTTAACAGCACCAAGGTCATTTGTGGTAACGATTGCCCACTACTGGTAAATACTTCAATAATTTTTGGCACAACAAACGCCAATAAAAAACTGATGATCCCCGTCGATACAACAATCATTAACGAAGGATAAATTAACGCTTGCTGCACTTTTTGCCGAGTATGCTGTTGATTCTCGCTGTAATCTGCTAATTTTTCCAACACCAAATCCAGTTTGCCCGTTTGTTCACCCGCTGACACCGTTGCTCGATAAAGTTCGGGAAATGCTTGCGGATAATCAGCCATGGCTTGAGCCAGCGCATACCCCTCCATTACTTTGGACCGCACCCCAATCATCAGTTGACGGACATTGTTCTTTTCAGATTGATCCGCAACACCACGCAACGACTCTTCAATAGGAATTCCAGCAGCAAGCAGGGTGGCCAATTGACGCGTAAACAGAGATAAATCAGCAGTCGAGACTTTATCTCGACGTTTCATCAGATTGCGCTTTTTAACAGTATGAACCTGAACAGGAATCATGCCTTGTTCGCGCACCAATTGACGGGCATGACGTTCAGAGTCGGCCTCAATGACCCCCTTGAATGTCCTGCCTGACTTTTTTAGCGCTTGATATTGGTAAGCACCCATAATTTCCTGATTTTACTTTGACCTCAGTTAGTTTAATATAATGGAATTGATAAGTCACTTACGGTAATCTGGAGAGAATGATGAGTAAAAATGCGCTAGTTGAGGCCATTAAAGAGCATAATGCCAAGTTTATTGATTTACGGTTTACGGATACGCGCGGAAAAGAGCAGCATATCACGATTCCTGTTTCAGCAATGGACGATGATTTTATTGAAAATGGTAAAATGATCGATGGATCTTCTTTTAAAGGTTGGCAAAAAATCCATCAGTCAGATTTAGCGTTAATGCCTGATCTGAGCAAGATTCTCCCGGATCCATTTTATCAAGACAGCACATTGTTTGTTCACTGCAACGTGGTTGATCCACAAACGATGCTGGGTTATGACCGTGATCCACGATCGTTAGCGCAACGCGCAGAAGTTTATTTGCAATCAACCGGCATTGCTGATCAAGTATACTTTGGTCCAGAGCCTGAGTTTTTTATATTTGATGATGTGCGTTGGGAAACAAACATCAGTGGTTCATTTTATAAAATCAAT
>CAMDBQ010000038.1 GCA_945889365.1 Legionella genomosp. 1
AATAGCGTCTTATTACTGGACCTTACGGTTGAGATGGAAAAATTCAATGGATGGAGAGGGGGATTGTTTAGTGCCCAATTCCTTCAAGAAAATGCCCAAAATACCAATGCGCAAGCGGGTGTCTTTCAGGGGTATAACTCGTTACCTGACGTACCTCCATTCAATCGTTCGGAATTATATGCGCTTTGGTATAGACAAGCATTGTTCGACGATACACTGTTTGTCCGTATAGGAAAAACCATCACAACCCTGGATTTTAACAACGTTATTAAACCCGTCCCGCTGAGCAATGGCAATCCAAATATTCCTGCAGTAAGCAGTTTGATTTATACCCCGCTTTTTATCAACCCTGCCGTAGATGGCATCATGCCGGGCTATACCAACTCAGCCTACGGCATTACGGCAACATTTACACCCATTGATGAATGGTATTTATCTTACGGTATATACGATGGGAATCTTGCCAGTGGTAAACAAACCGGTTTGACGGGTCCAACATTCAATGGCAGATCATTCCAGGTTGGTGAAACAGGTGCTGCATGGGTTTTAGGAAAAAATCACATGCCAGGTACTGCAGGCGTTGGATTGTGGCATCAAAATGGTTTAATTAAACAAGGAAATCTGACTGAGTTAGAAGCGAGTGGCACGTATTTATTTGGTTCTCAGCGTTTATGGTACAGGCATCCTGGAAGTGATATTAGTGGCGTTTCAGGCTTCTATCAATACAGTATCAATAACTCCGAGGTATTGCCGATGAAGCAGTCTATCGGAGCAGGTTTGACCGCATTTGGCCTTGTTGCCAATCGTGATGATGATTCTATGGGGGCTGGCGTTTCATTGGTTTGGCTTAATGCAAAAAGTACCTTGCGTGCGACTGAATTAATGTACCAAATATATTATCAAGCAAAAATAGTAACAGGAATATATCTCGAACCGGCACTATCTTATATTCCAACGCCGGGTCAAAGTGTGGATCTTAGTCCTGCATTTGCGGGAACAATACGGGCTATTGTTTTGTTTTAAAGAGTGTTCCACAAGAGGGCATCGGTCATTGTTTCGCCAGTGTTTTAATTTCAAGCAGTCATTAAATTAACCCTCCGGCTCTTTGCTAGCCTGGCAGAAATATCTAGTTGGTCGAGAAGAAAATCGAATAAATTCCTTGGTTTTGATTCAAAAAATCGTTCAGCTTCAGTTGTTTGATCGGAGCGCTGTATAAAATAATTGTGGATCACTATGAGGGCTCTTAATTTTCGTTTACTGAGCATGTGATAACCATGATGTCAAAGCGACGAGTATGTCGCGCACAATGAACGCCACATGGACTCAATTGGTTATGATAAATTGAGCGGCTATAAACAACCGATGCAAAAACGCCATGCCAGGCCGGCGTTCAAAAAAAATTCCACCTCAGGCGACAATCCGGTTTTACCCTCACGTCCTAACCAATAGCGCGCGGTGGTCCGCGGTACGCCTGATTCTCTAGCCGCTTCAGATTTATTATTCGTTTTTTTTAAAACCGATTTAATATTGACAACTTTTTGATCAATACCCAGGCGGTCATAACGTGTTTTTTTATTTGCATTAACATCCAAATCACTACATAATCTCATTTGGTTCAGCCCTTGAAATACTTTTTTTTCAGAAACTGAATGATCCCAGACTGGACCACCCATGACAATATTCCATTGAAAAATAACGCTTTTTTTAAAAACAGATCATTTCATGCGGTAACTGGCGAAACGATTACCGAGGCCCAAAAGAGGTTAAGATAAATTAAAAATTTCACAAGGAGTGGAAATGTTAAAAAAAATAAGTACGGTTTCGTTACTGGTAGCAACATTACATGTATCATTCGTGATGGCCGAAACATATAACGTCCCAGCTACAAAAGACACAGTAACTCTCGGGCTTTTCAAGCTCAATCAATCTCCTGTTATTAAGATCAAGTCAGGTGACACTGTATCCATGGAAACCTTGAATAGCTGTCTTCATGAGATGGTTTATAATAAAACAACACCCGCAGATGTGGCAAAATTTTACGTCGATCATGATATTCAAAAAAGACGCGGCATGCACTCCTTGACAGGCCCTGTTTATGTTGAGGGAGCTGAACCCGGCGATGTGTTGGAAATTCGAATTCTTGATATTAAATTAAACGACTTTGGGTATAATTTTTTAAGTCCCACGCAAGGCATTTTATCGGAATTTACCGCACCTCGAATTAAATATTTTAAATACAATAAAAAGAACAATACGACTGAGTTTACGAAAGGGGTGTGTCTACACCTGAAGCCTTTTCCAGGCATCATAGCTGTAGCTCCACCAACCGACTGGCCAGAAGGATGGCCAGTAGACATACAAACAGCCGCTGCTAAACCTGTAAATGGTGAATTTAACTCCGTTCCACCCGGTCCTTTTGGCGGTAATTTGGATGAGCCAGAGCTACAAGCGGGATCCATTCTTTTCCTTCCTGTATTTCAAAAAGGAGCTCTTGTTTGGACGGGTGATTCACACGCTATGCAAAGCAATGGCGAGATTGATATTACAGCCCTTGAGACATCATACAAAGGGATTAGTTTGCAATTTATCGTTAGAAAAGATCTTAAAGCTCAGGGCGTGTTTGACAAATCCAAAAGAAAGGGTGGGGATGCATTTACTTGGCCAATAACTGAAAATTCTACTCACTGGATCATTACGGGTTTAAATGTGGATCTATTTGAGGCAATGAAGCTTGCGTCCAGAAATGCCGTTGACTTTTTAGTGCGAACCCAAGGTCTTACACGTGAGGAGGGTTATCAACTCCTGAGTATGGTGGGTGATTTTGAAATTGCCGAGGCAGTCAACGTCATTAAACATGTCACGGTACATATACCGAAAGACGTTTTTAAAGGGCCTGGCAAAAAATCAACGTTATGCGCTGAAGGTACTTTTCCATTAAACGCGCCAAAGATAGATATGAATGCCAAGTGTAATCCGCAAGAAGGGATTACTATTCAATAGACAGCAGGTTGGACCTTGGTCTTATCATTATCCACAGAAGTTCAAGGCCCAACCACACTATTAAAAGTGAGCTAAAAAAATGAAAAAAACCGTGCTGTTTTTTCTCTTAACATTAGTCGTCCCCACAGGATTTACGGAAAGTTTGATGTTAAACAATCAAGCATTGAATCCTACTAATAATCACAAATCAACCATTGCCGTTCAATGGGCAACGTCGGCTAAAGAGATAGAAGAAAGCAACAACAGGTTACAAAATGAAATAAAATTAAATCAAGATACATTACGAGTTATTACTCAGACAGGAAAAAATAAATTAGATATTCCTCAAAAAGCCGAGTACTTTAGAGTGCTGGTGTGGTCCAAAAGTACAGGAACTCCAGAATTCATCACCAATTGGATCGACATTGAGTTGAATAAAACGTACACATTAAATAAAGAACATTTGGTTCCTTTTATCTTAATGAGAGGGACTGGATGTTAAAATGGTTTTTTATTTTAGAAGCTCACTCTAAACCGTTGAGCCTTAAACCCCGATAATAGTTACGCTTAATATTCCCTTAATGATTATGTTCTAGAATTTGACTCCCCAGGTACGTCATCCTTCACTGCGTTCAGGATGACGTACCTGGGGGGGGCGTTAATTTTATATTGACATGAGCTTATCTGAGGATTAATGAACAGGAGAGAGTGAATGGGTGCTACGCGTGATTTAACAAAATTTTACGGTAATTTTTTTCTGGGAGCCGCTGGTCTCGCTTGCTATCCCTATACTCGTACATTCCTCGCCGCAGGAAATAATCCCCATCGTGAATTTGATTTTCCTACAGCAATTGTAGCAGTTGGGATTTTAACGTTTGTGGTTCCTATATTGCCCGTAATTTTTTCAGTGACTAGCGCAATTGCTTCAGTGGCGGTATCACTTGCTGTAGCCAGTATGTTTTTGTTATATCCGGCAGCATTGCTTTGCGATGTGATTAATCCTAACCCACAATTTGGTTTTTAGTCATATTGTGGATCGGGTAGGAGGGGCTTGCCTTTTGCCTTTTACTCAAAAAGGCAAAAGGCTAGGCTTGCACCGTTCAGCCTCTTTGCAAGGCCCATTTATTGGTTTTAAATGGAAAAACAAATAGTGTCTTTTCTAATAGACAAAATCCTATTTTTTTTGTAATATAAAAAAGACATTATTCACGCAACAGGCTCGATTTCACTATGATAGAAGAACTGATTGGCATCCATGCCGAGGTAATGAGGACCACCCCGTTGTTAGTGCATCGTTACTTGTGGGACAAGATTAATTGGGATGCAAGGGTCATTTGCCTTTTTGGTGATCGTGGGGTTGGGAAAACAACGCTTATGTGCCAATACTTGCTCAAGAAGTACAAAAGCGTTTCTCAAGCATTATATATTTCAGCTGATAATATTAATGTCATTGCAGATGGATTATTCACAACCGCAAAAGATTTTTTTTCTCACGGCGGGCAAGCTCTATTTATTGATGAAATCCATAAATACCCCGATTGGTCAATTGAACTTAAAAACATCATTGACACCTACGGTAAACATCAAATTATATTTTCTGGAAGCTCAACCCTTGATCTTCAACACAGTAAAGGGGATTTATCACGTCGCGTGGTCTATTATAAAATTCCGGGATTATCATTTCGTGAGTATTTAAATCTGCACATTGGCCTGGATATGCCAGCCATGCGATTTGAAGATTTACTCAAACAGCACGTGGGCTTTGCCGAGAAACTTCAAGGAAAAACAATATTAAAGCATTTTAATGACTATTTAGAGCATGGCTACTATCCCTATTTTGTTGAAGGGGTTACTGATTACCTTTCAAAAATAAACAATACAATTGAAAAAATAATTTTTGAAGATCTTGCTGTGGTTTATCGTCTAAAACCAGCCACATTAACCACCCTCAAACGTGTTTTATGGTTAATAGCAACCAGCGAAGGCTTAATCCCAAACATCGACAGCCTTAGCAAAAATTTTGCGATCTCTCGTGAAAGTATCTACGATGCACTTGAATACTTAGATAAATCGGGACTAACTCGCAATCTTTATGCGAGTGCTTCGGGCATGAAATTCATCAGAAAACCGGGGAAAATTTATTTACATAATACAAATTTATTATATGCCATTAATGGTACACTCAAAACAAACCATTCTATTGGCGTTGTTCGCGAAACATTTTTTGTCAACCAAGTCGCCAACGCATGTAAAATTTCACTGCACGATGCAGGTGATTATCTCATTGATGAACGTTTCGTTATCGAGGTTGGAGGCCGAGGAAAAACAAAAAAACAAATTAAACATCAAGAAAAAGCCTACCTTGCTGTAGATGGTATTGAGATAGGCTTTGGAACTAAAATCCCACTTTATTTGTTTGGGTTTTTGTATTAGGGTTATTCTTTCACAATCAACGGCGCATTCATCGCTTTTGTCCCACTGACAACACAGGGGAATTACCTGCGCCCTCTTAATGGGTGGTTGGTATATTGACGATGGGTTTGACACTGATGGTCAGCGAACCAAAGAATGTCGGGCACGTCGCTACCGCTCCTTTGCTCGACCTACGTCCGAATATTTTCAAGGTTATTTTTTGTGCAAAAATAGCGGGTATTTAATGGTTGGGTCATACATTATTTTTTAGACTATACGAGGATTTAACACCAGCATAAATGGGTTCACCCATAATCCCTGTCAGTAACCGTAGCTTGTTTTAATACATCCAAAAACGCTTTACCATAATGAGTTAATTTATGCTGTCCTACTCCAGACACCCCTCGGAATTGCTCAAGAGTTTGTGGATTGATGCGTGCCATTTCATGCAAGGTTGCGTCGCTGAAAATCATGAATGAGGGTTTGTTTTCTTCGTCGGCTAGTTTACGACGTAGTGTGCGTAACGTTTCAAAAAGAGGGCTAGTTGTTGGGGTTGCTGTTTTGCGTTCTTTTTTCTTGCCGGAAGCATCTTTTACTTCTTCACGTGGCACAGTAAGCATCACCTGTTCTTCGCTGCGTAAAATAGGAACGGCTTTTTTGGTTAGACGCAATACGTTAAAGTGCTCTACATCCTGTACGCAAAAATCACGATGAATTAATTGCCATGCCAATTGCTTCCAATAAGCAGTTGATTTGTCTTTGCCAATGGCAAATGTGGATAGCGTTGTGTGATGGGCCTGTTTTACTTTTTCTGATTCGCTCCCACGCAAAACATCAATGACATAGTTAAGCCCATAATTTTGGCGCAGACGATAAATGCAGGACAGAAATTTTTGCGCATCCACCGTGGCATCGGCGGTTTGTGGTGGGCTGTCACACACGTCGCAATAGCCGCAGGCTTGTTCATAGGGTTCATCAAAATAGCGCAATAAAATTTGTCGACGGCAGTGTGTGGCTTCGGCAAAAGCTAACATGTGATTGAGTTTGTGGTGTTCAATCCGTTGTTGATCTTCACCCGGAGTCGTGGTGATCCATGAGCGTAATCGTGCGCTGTCAGCGGGATCGTATAACAACAAGGCTTGTGCAGGTAAGCCATCGCGTCCGGCACGACCTGTTTCCTGATAATAACTTTCGATGGTTTTTGGTAAATCGTGATGCACTACAAAACGGACATTTGGCTTATCAATTCCCATGCCAAATGCCAGTGTTGCTACAACAATGTCAATTTTGTCATACCGAAATAAAGACTGAACTTCACGACGTTCAGTATGCGACAAGCCGGCATGATAACCGCGAGCGCGATAGCCTAGTTCGTCGAGTTTCATTGCCACACGTTCAACAGCAGCCCGAGTGCCGCAATAAATAATGCCTGATTGCCCTGATTGGGTTTGTAAAAATTGATTTAATTGTTTGATGGCGTTGTTTTTGGCCAGCACATGATAATGAATATTGGGGCGGTTAAACGATGCAATATACTGTTTGGGTTGGTAATTTAATCTGCGAACAATATCTTTTTGTGTTTGAATATCAGCGGTTGCAGTCAGGGCTATGACTGGCACATGAGGAAATTGTGTTTTGAGTTGTCCCAAAGCCGCATATTCTGGGCGGAAATCATGCCCCCATTGTGAAATGCAGTGCGCTTCGTCAATGGCGAACAAGGCTATGGGAAATTCTTCCAGGCGTTCAAGAAATGATTGGCTTAGTAGACGCTCAGGAGCGATATATAGTAGATCCAGTTCATCATTGTGTAATTGTGCCAATACAGCACGCGCTTCGGCACTTCCTAGAGATGAATTGTAATAAGCAGCACGTATGCCTTGTAATTTTAATGCAGTAACTTGATCTTCCATTAACGCAATTAACGGCGATACAACAATGCCCACGCCTTCGCGTAATAATGCGGGAATTTGATAACACAGTGATTTCCCACCGCCAGTGGGCATCAGCACCAGCAGATCAAGTCCGGCTACCACATCATTAACGATGTCCTCTTGTGGCGAACGGAAGGAATCAAAGCCATAGTAGTCTTTTAAAATACGATGAGCTGTTGCTGTGGATGGTTTGAGTTCCGCGATTGTTTCCATGGATTGTTTTTTTTATTTCATGCTCGAGAAAAGTGTTGGGATGATACCTTGATAAATTGGGTTGAGACAAGTAATCTGTTTGTCAGGAGAATATGACAATTGATGTACAGGAGTTTTATGCAATTTCAACTAACTGAAGAACACTATGCATTTCGTGATATGGCGGCGGAATTTGCACGCAATAAACTAGCGCCAAATGCGGATCGATGGGATGAAGAGGCATATTTTCCAGTGGACGTTTTGCGAGAGGCCGCGCAGCTTGGTATGGCTGGAATCGTTGCCCGTGAAGACATCGGCGGTACGCAGTTAACTCGCCTGGATGCGACGGTTATTTTTGAGCAATTGGCTGCAGGTTGTGTGAGCACGAGTGCTTATCTATCTATTCATAACATGGTTACTTCTCTGATTGATCATTATGCCTCCGGATCGTTGCGAACCAAATGGGGTCCGCGATTAACCTCAATGGAGGTATTGGGTAGTTATTGCTTAACTGAGCCTGAAGCAGGATCGGATGCGGCATCTTTAAAAAGCCGTGCTGTGCTTGATGGCGATCATTACATTTTAAATGGCTCTAAATCATTTATCTCTGGCGGCAGTGTGAGTGATGTATATTTGTGTATGGTCAGAACAGGAGATGATTCACATCATGGCATCACCTGTTTGTTGATTGAGAAAGATGCGCCAGGTTTGAGTTTTGGTAAATTGGAAAAGAAAATGGGCTGGAGAAATCAGCCTACGTCCATGCTGTTTTTTGAAAATTGCCGGGTGCCGGTCACTAATCGGGTGGGGGCTGAGGGCACGGGATTTAAAATTGCATTGAATGCATTGAATGGGGGGCGCATTAATATTGCTGCCTGTTCATTGGGCGGTGCAATGGCATGTCTGCGTTTGACTCAATCCTACATGCATGAACGCAAGCAATTTGGTAAATCATTAACTGAAATGCAAGCGTTGAGATTTTATTTTGCTGACATGGTCACTGATTTTGAAGCAGCACGTCTGATGGTTTATCGAGCCGCTGATGCGCTGGATAAAGCTCATCCTGATGCACCCATGTATTGTGCAATGGCCAAACGTTTGGCAACGGATACGGCATTTCGAATTAGTGATAAAGCCATGCAACTGCACGGTGGCTATGGATATTTGCGTGATTATCAGATTGAACGTATTTTCCGTGATTTGCGAGTACATCAGATACTGGAAGGTACAAATGAGATTATGCGGGAAATCATTGCTAAGGCGGCTTTGGATAAGGATTATTGTATAGTTTAAGGGGAACGTATGAACATTATCGAACAAAATCTAGACTCAGGCATTTTAACCATCACCCTAAATCGTCCTGAAAAATTAAACGCCATCAGCACCGATGTATTAAATGGCCTGGCAGAAATGTTTACGCAAGCAAAAGATAATTCAGCCGTGAAAGCCATATTATTAACTGGCACGGGCAAAGCATTTTGTGCTGGCGCCGATATTACCCGGTTAGCTGAATGCAATGCACAAAGCGGCTATCAGTTTGCTTGTTTCGGGCAAGCCGTGTTTCGTCAGTTGGAAACCATGGGTAAACCTACTTTGGCTGCTATTAATGGCTATGCGTTTGGCGGAGGCTGTGAATTAGCTATGGCCGCAACGTTGCGAATTGCCTCAAGTAGTGCTTTATTTGGCCAGCCAGAAATAAAGTTAGGGGTTATTCCAGGATACGGTGGAACCCAACGACTCGCACGTTTAGTCGGAAAGGGCAGGGCAATGGATTTGTGCTTAACCGGTCGAACCATTGATGCGCAAACCGCATTGAATTGGGGGTTGGTAGCCGATGTTGTCGCACCTGAGCTTCTGATTGATAAAGCGACACAGATATTAAAAGGTATTTTAAGTATGGCGCCGGTGGCCATTGCCAGTGTAATGGACGTGATTGACTATGGTTATGACATGTCATTAACGGATGCCTTGCATCTGGAAGCAGTCCATTTTGCCAAAGTTTGTGCCACTGAGGACAAAGCAGAGGGCGTGGCGGCGTTTCTTGAAAAACGTCAGGCTGTATTCAAAGGACTGTAAAACATGACCGAAGAGATTCTTTTTAGCCGTGAAAATCATATTGGCTTGGTGAAATTAAATCGTCCTCAGGCGTTAAATGCCCTGACGTTACATATGATCCTCGCATTGCAAAATCAACTGCGAGTGTGGGAAGACGATACCAATATACATGCGGTTATTGTGCAGTCAGAAGGCGGTCGAGCATTTTGTGCCGGCGGTGATGTGCGAGCTATCTATCATCATGGCCGTGAAAATATTCAGAAAAAAATGGCGTTCTTTGGTCATGAGTATCGTCTTAACGAGTACA
>CAMDBQ010000039.1 GCA_945889365.1 Legionella genomosp. 1
TGTAATTTCTTTTCATGGACTTTGTTGGTATTCTTTACCCCATTCAATGTTCACACGGTATAACCATGTCCATTTTAGTATTTGATATTGAAACAGTTCCTGATGTTGAGGCCGGTCGGAAGTTGTATAATCTGGACGGGTTATCAGAAGATGACACCGCTACGGCCATGTTTGCCTTGCGTCGTGCCAAAGTGGGTAATGACTTTTTACCTCATTATTTGCAAAAAGTCATTGCCATATCACTGGTTCTGAGTAGCGGCTCACAATTTAAAGTTTGGTCTTTAGGTGATAGGCAATCGGATGAAAAAGATTTGATTCAACGCTTTTTCACAGGCATTGATAAAAACACGCCGACACTCGTCAGCTGGAATGGCAGTGGGTTTGATCTGCCGGTGTTGCATTACCGCGCCTTGTTACATGGGATCTCTGCCCCAACCTATTGGGAATCCGGTGAGAATCAACAGAATTTTCGTTATAACAACTACCTTAATCGCTTTCACTACCGCCATCTTGATTTGATGGATGTATTGGCTGGTTACCAAAATAAAGCTTTTGCACCGTTAGATGATGTTGCGACTATGCTCGGGTTCCCCGGCAAAATGGGAATGAGTGGTGCGAAGGTATGGGGTGAGTATCAAGCCGGGAATATCAGCGGGATCAGAAATTACTGTGAAACAGACGTATTGAATACGTATTGTGTTTACCTGCGTTTTGAATTAATGCGCGGTGTTATTAATCCTGAAGAATATGAGCAGTCTCTGCAAAACCTGCGTGTATATTTGGGAGAAGCGCGAGGCAAGCCTCATTTGGCTGAGTTTTTGAGTCAAATGGCGCAGTGATGGATACTACCATTCTTCTCCCATGGCTTGTTTACGAACAATCATTAACCAATAAATTGCACGCAACTGCTGGTGATGCGCGCTTGGAGGTTTTGGATCAACGTTGGGAATTGACAAATGCCTGGGATCAAAACACTCTCAAACTGAACAGTACTCAAGTCATGCATCGCGAAATTCTGATGTGGGCATTTGATGCTCCTTGTTGGTATGCACGAACGATTTTACCCGCGGCTACTTGGGAGGCAAACATGGCTTTGTTTGATCGGCTTAAAACAGAACCGTTGGGGCATTTGATTTTTGATAGCAGGGAAGTGAAGCGGGCTTCTTTGATGCATTATATGATTACTCCAGCGTCTGTTGAATATAGTTGGTTGAATGAGTTGATGCATCAGGGGGAGTCTGAACTGTGGGTGCGGTTGTCTGAGTTTGTGGTTAATGATACACATTCTTTTTTCCTGGTTGAAACTCTATTACCTGGGTTGTTCGTGTACTTACCAGGCCGCGACCGTTAGATCGCAAAAACGGAAAAAACTATTGAGGTATATGTCTTGAAATTAGGTGCCTATCTTCGATTAATGCGTTTCCACAAACCCGCGGGCATTGCCTTGTTATGGTTACCGACTGCTTGGGCTTTATGGGTGGCTAACCATGGTATGCCTAAACTTAATCTAATCATTTATTTTTTACTGGGCACCATTTTTATGCGGGCGGCGGGTTGTGTTATGAATGACATTGCCGATCGTCACATCGACAGACATGTGACCAGGACAAAAGCCCGTCCTTTGACGACCGGCGAAGTCAGTTTAATTGAAGCACTGTTCACCCTGTTTATATTATTGGTTGCAGCCCTTAGCGTTTTGATTCAATTACCCACTGCATGTTTTTATTACGCATTGGGCGCACTCCTGTTGACCGTACTCTACCCTTTCTGCAAGCGATTTTTTCAAGCCCCTCAACTAATCTTAGGCTTGGCCTTTTCAATGGGTATTCCCATGGCCTATGCTGCATCTGGTGCTGCACCTGATAAAAGCATGCTGGTGTTGTTCGTATTAAATTTTGCATGGATAGTCGCTTATGACACGATGTATGCCATGGCTGACCGAGCCGATGATGTACGTATTGGTGTGAAATCCACGGCTATTTTGTTTGATCACTTTGATTGCCTGATTATTTTATTATTGCAGTTGCTCTTTCATGGCTTATGGCTATTTTTAGCTATCACGCAGCATTATTCAATGTGGTTTTATACTGTTTGGGCTCTTAGTGGATGGATATTGGTTTATCAACAGTTACTGATTAAAAACCGCGATCCAGCCATGTGTTTGCGTGCATTTTCCACGAATAGTTTATATGGGTTGTTCATGTGGTTTGCAATAATGTAGCTCGGATCCTGCCGAGCCGATTGATCACTAATTTAAATGAACGCTGCGTGTTATTTTTTATTTCAAAAAAACCGTTTACAGCATTTTGGCTTATATCTGCGGAAAAGAGCAGGTAATGGCTTGATTGAAAACCATGCCAACTAATATGTATACCGGACGATTTCCATCGCCACTCCTGAAGTAATTTGTCAGCTTGCATTAGTTGCATCCCATTAGACCAATCCTGTGAATCGTGTAGAGGCGCAAGAATGATGTTTTTTCCTGTGATTACAGCCTGGGTTTTGGCAAAGAGGACTGCTGCTTTGATGTCATTTTGTATGACTTCGATTTGGTTTTTTTCATTCATGAATGATGTGCTGGGAAGGCTGAACAATAATAGGATGGCTACTAATGCCAGACTGAGTAATAGCTCTATTAAGGTGAATGCACGCTGTTTTATCACGCTAATTGTGTGAAGATTTGTTGTACTCGCAACAGATCTTGATAAGCATACTTTTTGTCTGCAGGGTGTTGTAGTAGTTCTGTTGGGTGGTAGCTTACTATAAGGGGTATGCCATTATAGTCATGGATTTTGCCACGGAGGGTGTGAAGCGGTTGATGCAGTAAAAATTGTACAGCACTCCCTAGTGCCAATAGCAATTGAGGGGGATTTTTCTTAATTTCTTGAGGTAGATCTGGAGACAAGCTTGATTTTAAACAAACGTCTTCAGAGGATAAGCCAATGCTGTTTAACATCTTGCTGAATAATTGATTCACGTCCAGGGCTTCCCCTACAATCATTAGTTTTATAGTTTGAGCAACAGGATGTCGTACAAGCCAGGTTTCTATGCCCATTTGTTGTAGGTAGTATGGATGTAGTGTTTTAGACATAAATGACTCGCACAAACAGTTCGGGTTATGGGCTTTTGTGAACGTTTTCGTTACCGAGAGGTTTCAAAACCCGGTAAAGCAAACGTTCACAAAAGCCCTAACCCGAACGGATCGGGGAAAGGGGTTTTATTTCTTCTTTTTCGGCATATAAAGATCAGTAATCGTGCCTTCAAACATCTCAGCTGCCTGCGCGATCGTTTCAGACACCGTTGGGTGAGGATGGATTGTTAACGCAATATCTTCAACATCACAGCACAATTCAATGGCTAATGCCGTTTCTGAAATCAAATCACCTGCATTCACACCGACAATGCCCGCACCTAGAATGCGTTTGCTATCAGGACAGAACAACAGCTTGGTCATGCCTTCTTCACGCCCCATGCTTAATGCGCGGCCACTGGCAGCCCAGGGGAAGGTGGCTTTTTCGTATTTAATGTCTTGTGCTTGGGCGTCTTTTTCAGTCAGACCAACCCATGCCAATTCTGGATCAGTATAAGCAACGTTGGCAATGCATTTAGGATCAAAATAATGTTTCATACCGCAAATCACTTCAGCGGCTACTTTGCCTTCAGGAATAGCTTTGTGCGCTAGCATGGGTTGACCTACAACGTCACCGATGGCAAAAATATGCGAAACGTTTGTACGCATTTGATTATCAACCGAAATAAAACCCCGTTCATCAACGTTGACGCCAGCTTTATCTGCTGCAATGTTACCGCCATTAGGTTTACGGCCAACGCAAACGAGCACTTGTTGGAAACAAGCCGGTTTATCCGTTGAATGAGCACCTTCCATCTGAACATAAATACCATCTGGCTGGGCTTCCAAACCGGTGACTTTGGTTTTAAGCAAGAATTTAACGCCTTTTTTAGTCATGCGTTTTTGCAGCACATTAACCAAATCACTGTCAGCACCAGGTATTAGCTGATCCATAAACTCAACAACGGTTACATCCACACCCAGCGCAGAATAAATAGTCGCCATTTCAAGGCCAATAATTCCGCCGCCAAGCACCAATAAACTGCCTTGGATATCAGCTAATTCCAGCGCGCCTGTAGAGCTAAAAATACGTTTGTCTTCAGGAATAAACGGTAAGTTTATGGATTCACTGCCTACAGCAATAATGGCATGGGCGAAATCAACAGTCACCTTCCCATCTTTGCCATCAACTGTTATTTGATTTGCACCAGAAAACTTTGCATTACCTGTCACGACGTCAACTTTACGTTGTTTAGCCAAGGCATTTAAACCACCGGTCAACTTGCTAACCACAGAATTTTTCCAGGCAAGCATTTTTTTGTTATCCAGTTCAGGTTTAGAAAACGTTACACCTTGAGATGCCATTTCATGGGTTTCATCAAGCACTTTAGCAATATGTAATAAGGCCTTAGAAGGAATGCAACCGACGTTTAGACACACGCCGCCCAATGTTGGAAACCGTTCGATCAATATGACTTGTTTGCCCAAATCAGCGGCACGAAATGCTGCAGTATAACCACCGGGGCCACTACCAATGACTACTAGGTCTGTTTTAATTTGTTTTGTCATCTTAAAAACCTCTTATAATAAAATTCGACGAATATCACTGAGTCCGTCACTCACAAACCGGGAAAATCTTGCCGCTTCAGCACCATCAATGACACGATGATCGTAGGACAATGACAAAGGCAACATCAGGCGCGGTACAAATATACCGTTTTCATAAACGGGTTTTATGCTTGAACGTGATAAACCCAATATCGCTACTTCAGGACTATTCACAATAGGCGTAAACGCTGTACCACCAATGCCACCTAAACTTGAAATAGTAAAACATCCGCCATTCATATCAGCTGGCATCAAGCCTTTATCACGTGCTTTGCTACTTAAACGTGCCATTTCTTTGGCAATGTCACCAACAGACAAACGATTCACATCTTTGATGACAGGGACAACCAAACCATTAGGGGTTTCTACGGCTATGCCAATATTGCAATACTGTTTATAAATTAGGTTTTCACCGCTGGCATCCAAGGATGCATTAAATTGCGGGAATACCCTTAGTGCTTTACTAACCACTTTACAGACGAATGCAAGAATCGTTAATTTATAATCGCCCTTGCCTGCTTCAGATTGTCTAAACGCGTCCAGTTCGGTGATATCAGCTTCATCAAATTGTGTGACATGTGGAATCGTGACCCATGCGCGATGCACATTAATGCCTGTTAATCGCTTGATTTTGCTCAAAGGCTTAATTTCGATCTCACCGAATTTTGTAAAATCAATGCTCGGTGCAGCGGATACAGATAATCCTGTGCCGCTGGATTTTTCACTTAATTTACTTTTTACAAACTGTTCGACGTCAGTTTTACTGATGCGGGATTTACGCTCGCTTCCATGAACGTCTGCAAGATTAACACCTAAGGAATGAGCCAAGCGTCGTACTGCAGGACCTGCGGAAATAACCGTTGTATTTTCAACTGGCAAAGGTGCCTGAGTAACAACAGATTCAGATTTTACAGCCGCTGGCTCTTCTTTGATTGCTGCGACGTCTACAGGAGCAGATTCTGGTTTCTTCTCAACGGCTTTAGTTTCGCTCTGTTCAGCTGAAATCGTCAGAATAACATCGCCTTCAGAAACTTTCTCGCCCAGTTTCATCTTGATCGAACGAACCACGCCGGCCGCAGGAGATGGGATCTCCATGCTGGCTTTGTCGGACTCCAGGGTGACTAAAGGGGTGTCTTTGGTGATGGTATCGCCCTCTTTCACCAAAATCTCAATTACATCAACACCCGCTGTACCACCGATATCCGGCACTTTAATTTCTGTATCAACTGCCATATATTCCTCTCGTTTTCGTCCTATTTTGGACAATCCGAGCCACAGTGAAAAGGCTCTAAATCGTAACCGGATCCAATTTCTCAGGATCAATGCCATATCGTTTGATTGCATCAGCCACAACCGAAGCAGGTGCTTCACCTTGTTCGACCAATGCACTCAATGCGGCCACAACAATAAATTTCGCATCGACTTCAAAGAAATGCCGTAATTTGGCACGCGTATCACTGCGACCATAACCATCTGTACCCAACGTAACATAAGGTGCATCAATGAAAGGCCTGATTTGATCGGCATACAAACGCATATAATCCGTCGCAGCAATGATCGGACCTTTACGACCGGCCATTTGTTGGCTGACATAACTTTCCTGAGCTTTTTCACCAGGATGCATACGATTATGACGTTCAACCGACAAACCCTCACGGCGCAATTCGGTGAAACTGGTGACACTCCAAATATCAGAAGACACGGAGAAATCCTCTTTTAATAATCGCGCAGCGTCTATTACTTCACGTAAAATTGTACCACTACCAAACAGTTGCACATGACGCTTGGCTGGTTTGGATATTTCTTGTAACAGGTACATACCTTTGATGATCCCGTCTTCAACCCCAGCCGGCATATCAGGATGCTGATAGTTTTCATTCATGACGGTAATGTAATAAAACACATTTTCCAGTTTTTCATACATCCGTTCCAAACCATTGTGGATGATAACCGCTAATTCATACGCATAGGTTGGATCGTAGGCAACGCAATTAGGAATGGTAGATGCCATCAAAAGGCTATGACCATCCTGGTGTTGCAGTCCCTCTCCCGCCAAGGTCGTACGACCTGCGGTCCCGCCCAACAAAAATCCGCGCGCTTGCATATCACCAGCAGCCCATGCGAGATCACCAATACGTTGGAAGCCAAACATGGAATAATAAATATAGAACGGAATCATGGCATATTTATTGGAACTGTAAGATGTGCCTGCCGCCATCCATGAACAAAAAGCGCCAGCTTCGTTGATACCCTCTTCTAAAATTTGACCGTCACGTGCTTCGTGATAATACATCACTTGTTTATGATCAACAGGGGTATACAATTGTCCCACTGGAGAGTAAATACCAATTTGACGGAATAAACCTTCCATACCAAACGTGCGGCACTCATCAGGCACTATCGGCACTATGCGTTGGCCAAGCTCTTTGTCTTTCAGCAGTACCGATAAAATCCGTACAAACGCCATCGTTGTAGAAATTTCACGATCACCAGTGCCCTTCGTCACTGCTGCAAACGCAGATAAATCAGGAATAGGCAAAGGATCCACTGCCGAACTACGCGCAGGCAAATATCCACCCAACGCTTCACGCTGTTTACGTAAGTACTTAATTTCAGGGCTATCTTCTGCCGGTCTGTAAAAGGGAATTTCGGCGATGTTGTCATCACTGATCGGAATACTAAATCGATCACGAAATGCTCGCAGTTGATCGAGCGTCATTTTCTTTTGTTGGTGGGTAATGTTCATACCTTCACCAGCAGCACCCATGCCATAACCTTTCACCGTTTTGGCCAAAATAACCGTAGGGTTACCTTGATGCGATACGGCCTCTGCGTAAGCTGCAAAAACTTTTTGTGCATCATGACCACCACGATTTAAACGCCAAATCTCATCATCAGAGAGGTTTTCAACCATTTTTTTCAATTCAGGGTATTTACCGAAAAATTCTTCACGAACAAATGCGCCGTCATTGGCTTTATAACTTTGATAATCACCATCCACGCATTCTTGCATACGTTTTTGCATCAGGCCACTTTTATCATGAGCAAACAACGCATCCCAACGTCCGCCCCATACAACTTTAATCACATTCCAACCGGCACCGCGAAATACACCTTCAAGATCTTGAATGATTTTTCCATTACCCCGTACCGGTCCATCAAGGCGCTGCAAGTTGCAGTTGACGACAAAAATCAGGTTATCCAGTTTTTCTTTAACTGCAATGGATAATGCGCCGAGAGATTCTGGCTCATCCGTTTCACCATCGCCAAGGAACGCCCAAACTTTGCGGCCTTCTGTTTTAATTAAACCGCGGTTTTCCATGTACTTAAGAAAACGCGCTTGATAAATCGCCTGTAAAGGACCTAGTCCCATGGATACCGTAGGGAACTGCCAGAAATCACCCATCAGCCAAGGATGAGGGTAAGATGACAAACCATCGGCTTCAACTTCTTGTCTGAATTTATCCAGTTGTTGTTCTGATAAGCGACCTTCAAGAAATGCTCGTGCATAAATACCGGGTGATGAATGGCCTTGAATATAGAGCAAATCCCCACCATGGTTGCCATTTTGACCTTTGAAGAAATGGTTAAAGCCCGTTTCATATAACGTTGATGCAGATGCGTATGACCCAATATGCCCACCTAACTCCGGCGCATATTTGCCAGCACGCAGAACCATTGCAACCGCATTCCAGCGGATCAATGCGCTAATGCGCTTAGCCATGCCTTCATCGGGTGGCATTTGCTTTTCTTCGTGAGGTTTAATTGTATTTTTGTATGGAGTATTAACTGCACAATTGAGTTTGATTCCCTCGTCATTGGCATGATTCAGCAGCTCCTGCAACAAGAACGCCGCGCGTTCGGCACCATCGCTGGTGACTACAGCTTGTAGCGCATCCAGCCACTCCCGAGTTTCGATCGGGTCGATATCATTAATTATGTCAACGGTCATGAATGTGTTCCTCGTGTATCTAAACTATTTAATATGTTAACAAGCGGGAGCCACTTGCAGACGCTTGGGTATTTTTCCCGAACAAGATTGTATACAAATGCGATAATCCGTCGGGCATTCGCAGGTTGTTTTTCGGCATTGTAGTAGATCACGGTAAGAATTCAACCGACGAACCCCATTTTCTCCCTGAATATTTTTCCGTTCTATGTAATGACTATAGTCGCTAGCTGCGCGCTGATTGGCTACCAAGCAGCATTCCGCACAACTATTATGGCATGTTTTAGTGCATAACATGAGACGATGTTGACATGATGCTTTGCAGCCTGCTTGTTCGTGTGACCGTTTCATGAAGGCGTCGTAATGTGCGCAGCCTGCCAGCAGGATGAATATGAAACACAACATGATACGGGTAATAAAATTCATATATAGTCACTTATAAAATTACTATTAACACCAACATTTCAGGCATCTTTGCGAACTATCCGACACATATGTCATCCCGAATCCGCACGTTATCCCGATTTTACGAGGGATAACGTGCTACTCGGCTAATTGGGAAAGACGGATCACACCCAAGCAACTATAGTACAAATTGCCAATAATACCAGAAATACAATCGTCGCATGTTCAACGAGATTTTCAGCCTGAAGCATGGTTTTTTGCTCACTATTATCAAGGGCGGCCAGACCACTGGTACTTAACAAATGTTTATTTTTCTCAGGCGCTGTAAAAATTAACGTGCTGAAATGTTTATAACCCACCTGAAAATTCCCAACCAATAGATAGAATAAAGCAGTCATTCTTGCAGGAAGCCAATCAAACACGTCCAATACGTCAGATGCGGTTTGACTAACAGCCAATAAACCGCGACTCAATGAAACCAACCGATAAGCCAATATGCCCACAGGCCCCGATACAAGATACCAAAACAAAACGGCAAACAATTCGCTGTTTGCTTGTACTAAATAATGACCAATATCCTCATCACCCAACTGATCT
>CAMDBQ010000040.1 GCA_945889365.1 Legionella genomosp. 1
TGGAAAGAGCGTGGGAATTAGTGAGCAAGAACAAAGGTGCTGGCGGTGTTGATGGTGTGAGCCGATGCAATTACCACCAGCAAGACTTAACAAGATTAATGACAAAATCATTTCAGCATCAGTCCATCCTCGCATCTTTGTCTTCAGGGTTTGACTGATGTACTGAACAAGACCGCTTTGTCTTTCATGATCCAAATGGAGCGGTAATCCAGCAAATCCCGTTAATCCTGAGTCATTTTTTTCGGATTGGTACTGGAAGGGTAAGGCACTCTGTGTCATGATCATTTTCGCTCAGTTGTTTCACCCAATGGGTGATGTGTTTTTCAGCGAAAACAATTCTATCTTGTTGATTTAATGAAGCAATGGGGCTCCTTAATTTATTTTGGTGAAATATTCAGGTGGCAGATCTTACAGTCCGTGTCACGAGGAGCCCCTTTAGATTTTATCAAACCAGACTTTCTCGCGACGACATCAGCTGTTTTTTCAGGTTATGGACTAAAAACAAACTTGTTCACTTAAAGAATAACCAAGATATTTTTTACATAACAACATTTTTTTTCCATTTTCAGTTAATTTAAGCAAAGCATAATTAACATCGCGTAAAAGATGTTCATTTGTTTCACTCAATAAATAACCTAAATTATAACTCGGGAATTTAATACTCGAAATATACAAATCATCTTGAGCATGACTTCTAATATAAGTCGCAGCAACGATATGTGGCATGTAAATAGCAGCAACCTTACCATGATCCAGATGCTCTACCGCACTGGTAATATCAGGTTGGATTATGTCTACATTGAGCCCCAAGTTAGTTGCCGAAGTCGCCAACGCTTGACCACCTAAAACATCAACAAATTGATCGTTCAGATCTGATAAGTGTACCAATTTCTCACCTGTAGATGTCCATCCCGTAAAGAATGTCGAGGTTAGTCCGGCTATTAATGAGAATGTAATAACAGTAATAAGAGCCTCCCATACTAATGTCATCAGTCGTATGAACCTTGTGGTTGGATACAGAGGTGGTTTGCGCATACCAGACAATAAACTTCTCCATAATATATGCTCAAACGCACGTTTATGATCTAAGCCCACTAATTCCGGCTGTTTTTTATACTCAAATGCATAGAATAAAATCATGTATATCATATAAACAAGAAGAAATATGTAAAACATGCGTAATGGTATGACTTTAAAGGTATTATGTAATCGAGTTCTAAAATTAACCTGTACTTTTTTTGCGAGAAGAACGTAATTGCTATGCAAATAGGTCAAGCTCAAGAAACCTTCTTGTTCGGTTTCTGAGTAATGGACTATTTGACCCACTAAAACGTCAAGCTCGCCGCCATGTACTTTAGAGATGGCCTCATCGATGTTGCTACCTAGGTTGACATATTGGCAATCCCATCCATTATCCCTTGCAATAATGGCCCAAATATCGAATGCAATCCCTGTCGGTTTACCCTGCTTAAAGTAGGAATAAGGAGGCGTAGGTAATACGCCCACCTTAAGTATCTGTTTCGCTTGTGGTGTCGTATTCCGGGACTCTCCGTAGGCTTGATTGAACCCTAAAATAAAGATAAAAATTTGCGCTATTAAAAAATACCTATTTATGTTTTTCATGCCATTCCCTGTCGCTACTTTGAAAAATCCCGTCTTCAGCTTGATAGACTGCCTCCCAGTGATGGGAGGTGCTTACTCGACAATACCACGAAAAATTGCAAAAGCCAGGCTAGAGAAAAAACGGGACAAATTGATCTTGAAGCATGCAGAGGCTTAAGCTAGTGCCTAGTCTTGTTAATACGCTCCATTAAGCTGTCGTCCCCGCTGAGGCGGGGATCGTACGCCCGCGATGGCGTAACATCAGAGTGGTGCAAGTCCACTCCAGAGTAAGCCATAATGAGCCTGATTGAGGATAATCGCCATGTTCGTTGCGCAAACTAGCTCATCGCAAGACTTGGGCCAATAACGCAATTTTCCTTGTGAAAATCGTTTGGTGCAGAGCCAATATCCCGTGATGTCGTAAACCAGTAGTTTGACGGCTATACCGCTTGTATTGTGGATAAAGCCCTACGGCCATGTTCCAAAGATGCTCGGGAATCAACTCTGCACGATTGCCGCGCTGCTCACGCCATTTAAGAAATGATGCCTCTGCAGATTCTATGCTTATGCTTTTCATCGAGTAAACCTATGTTTAATTAAGGAGGTTGTACTTTACAAAATCATCTACATGATGTCACACAGCCTTGCCGAAAGATCACGTAGATGCGTGAAGGCGATACTAGGGTGCTAAGTAAAGTGGAGATTCGTGACTGCTAGAAGCTAGACAAGAATCAGAGACCAAAACTCTCATCATGAGAGGCAAAGTTGAAACCGTGGTATGGTCGGAGCGTATGTTGGCGGCCCTGGTAAGTGGGGTCAAAGGAGGGAAATGGTTTAGTTTATGGGATAAGGTATGGCGCCGTGGTACCTTGGAAAGAGCGTGGGAATTAGTGAGCAAGAACAAAGGTGCTGGCGGTGTTGATGGTGTGAGCCGATGCAATTACCACCAGCAAGACTTAACAAGATTAATGACAAAATCATTTCAGCATCCGTCCATCTTCGCATCTTTGTCTTCAGGGCTTGACCGATGTGCTGAAAAAGACCGACTTGACCTGAAAGATCCAAATAGAGAGGTAATCAAACAAATCGCGTTAATCCGGAGTCAGTTTTTTTGGCTTGGTACTGGAAGGGGAAGCTACTCTGTGTCATGATCATTTTTTGCTCTGTTGTTTCACCCAATGGGTGATGTGTTTTTAAGCAAAAACAATTCTATCTTATTGATTTAATCAAGCAACGGGGCTCATCAATTTATTTTGGTGAAATATTCAGGTCTTCACTTTACTTAGTTTAGGAGTGGTCATGGCGGTAGAGTTATTATCTCGCATACAATTTGGCTTTAGTATAGGCTTTCACATTTTATTTCCAACATTAAACTTAGGCCTTGCTATTTTTCTTGTTGTTATGGAAATGCTTTGGTTAAAAACAAAGGAGCCTGCCTATTTAGAAATATGTAAATTTTGGACTAAAATTTTTGCACTGACTTTCGGCATGGGTGTTGTTTCAGGGATTGTATTGGCCTTTCAAATAGGCACCAATTTCGGTCCTTTCATCACTCAGTTTGGCAATGTCCTTGGCGCTTTGTTTGCCTATGAGACGCTGACCGCCTTTTTCCTTGAGGCCGGATTTTTAGGAGTCATGTTATTTGGATGGCGGCGTGTTCCGCGAGCGCTTCATTTTATTGCAACATTATTAGTGGCGCTCGGTACGACTGTGTCAGCCTTTTGGATTATGTCGGCTAACTCATGGATGCAAACGCCAAGTGGTTATCAAGTTAGCAATGGAAAATATGTGGTTGATAGCTGGTGGGCGGTTGTTTTTAATCCCTCTTTCATTCCTCGCTTTGCTCATATGTTGTTGGCATCTTACGCGACCACATGCTTTGTAGTGATGGCTGTTGCGAGTTACTATTTTCTTCAGCAAAAAAATCTGTTGCTCTCTAAAAAATGTCTGTCATTTGCTTTGTGGGCAGCGTTGTTGATTGTTCCATTACAGATTTTTATGGGTGATGTTGTTGGTATCAATGTACAAAAGTATCAGCCTTTAAAAACTGCGGCGATAGAGGGCGTTTGGAACACACAAAAAGGCGCTCCCTTGCTGCTTTTTGCCTGGCCCTCTCAAGAGAAACAAAAAAATGAGTACGTGCTTGCTATTCCTAAATTGGCTAGCTTAATTAATACCCATCATCTAGATGGCGAGATGCTGGGATTAAAATCGGTTGCCCCGATAGATCAACCAAGGGTTGCTTCGGTCTTTTTCTCATTTAGGGTAATGGTTGGGATTGGGTTACTGATGTTATTGACCGCTCTTGCTGGTCTTTTTCTTCGTGTTAAGGGACATCTTTATACTAGCAAATGGTTTCACCGTTGGTGTATTGCGATAGTCCCCCTGGGATTTATCGCAAGCATTTCAGGTTGGTTAACGGCTGAGATTGGTCGCCAACCTTGGGTTGTCTATTATTTGTTAAAGACCAGAAATGCCGTTTCAGCTATCGGGATGGAAGAGGTCATTATTTCCTTTGTTTTATTACTTCTTGCTTATGGTGTTATCTTTGGATTTTACCTCTATTATGTTTTTAAACTTATCCGTCTTGGACCCAATATGATAGATATTGATGAAGCAGAACATCATTCATTTCAATATATGACCGATTTTTCAAGGGAGAAAAAATAATGCTGCCTTTTATTTTTGCCTTAATTCTCGCATTTATAGTGATAATGTATGTGATTTTAGATGGATTTGATTTGGGTATAGGTATTTTATTTCCGTTTACGGTAAATGAAGTGGAACGGGATAAAATGATGAATTCTATTGCCCCTATATGGGATGGGAATGAGACCTGGCTTGTTTTTGGGGGCGCCATGCTTTATGGCGCATTTCCGCAGGTCTACGGATTGCTCCTGCCTATTTTGTATATGCCATTAATGCTCATGCTTATTTCACTGGTTTTTCGTGGGGTTAGTTTTGAGTTTCGTTTTAAAGCCGAGAAATCGAAACCCATTTGGAATTGGGCATTTGCGATTAGTTCAATAGCAGCCGCCTTTTTTCAAGGGGTCATTCTGGGATGCTTTGTGCAGGGGTTTCCCATTGACCAAGGGGCCATGACAATCAATTCAACAGCTTGGCTGACCCCCTTTACGTTGCTTACAGGCATTGCATTGACTAGTGGCTATGGTTTACTGGGTGCGACGTGGATGATTATGAAAAGCGAGGGACGATTACAAAGAAAAATGATTCACTACTCGAAAGGATTACTGGTGCTTGTCAGTATCTTTCTCTTTTTCGTAAGTATTTGGACGCCGTTACATAGCCATGAGATTTTTGCGCGCTGGTATAGTTACCCTAATTTTATTTATCTAAGTCCCTTACCATTGCTGGCGTTAATCGCGGTTTTTTTAACGTGGAAAAACCTATCTAAACAAAATGAAGTAAAGCCCTTTATGTATAGTATCGTTATTTTTTTATGTTCCTATGTGGGCATAGGTGTTAGTGTTTATCCTTATCTCATTCCTCATCAAGTTAACCTTTGGGAGGCTGCGGCACCCAATACAACGTTAAAGTTTATTTTAATAGGCGTTGTGATTATGTTGCCCATTTTATTGGGATATACGGCTTATGCTTATTATTTGTTTCGAGGAAAAATAAACGACAATTATCATTAAACCTTCTTCTTTCATCGAGCAAGGATTGTGGAAGATCTGTACTTGAGTTCGTCAATAATGCCATCGAGTGTCGTCTGTCATGATGTATTTGGAATTGCCTGAACATGTCATCAATTAAGGTATTACAGAAATTAATCACGTTCATTTTTAATTTGACCATCTTCTGGATGCCGCGGACAAGCCGCGGCCTTATCATTACCCACAAGTCAGGAAACTCACGCCCAGCTTGAGTCCATAGCCACGAGTTGTCGTCCCCGCGAAGGCGGGGATCCATGCTTGGCATCACTACCATATGCGCATCTGTAGAAATTAGGGTGTGTTACATCATGCGTTGAAAAACTTTATCTTTGTTAATGAATAGATGCTTCATTGCGGCTAGTACATGTAATGAAATTAGGCCGACTAATATCCATGCAAAGATGCCATGAATATTGAATAGTTGTGTGGATATAATATGATTTGGATCAACCCAGACTGGTATCTTTAAGCCAAAAAAGCTCACCCCATGAGAGCCGTATGATGCGCCAATAAACCCACTTACAGGCATTAATATCATACACAAATACAGCAGCCAATGAATTACTCTAGATAAAACAGCCTGCCAGTGTGCGACACTAGTCGGGAGTGGGGCTGGTGTATGCGATAGTCGCCAGATCAAACGATAAAAAATCAAGGTTGCGGCGACCAAGCCAAATGATTTATGTAAATTGAAGTACCAACCACTATTTGGCTGATCTTGTATAGACAACATATACCAGCCACAACTAATCAAGGATAATACCAGAAATGCAACAAACCAGTGCAGAATTATAGCAATAGTACTATAACGCCAAATATTATTCTCCATGAGACTCCCTTATATCATGTGATCTGAGTACTCAGTTTGAGCCTAGATAATATCTTTTATGATAACCTTGCTAATTAACATAGTTGCCAGGTTACCTATTGTCTCTAACCAAGATTTACGATCATGCGCACGCACCGCACGATTTTAACAATTAATGGTGATTTCGGTGCAAAAAGCACTGAATTCAGTGTGTACTTTTGTTATTATTGCATACAAAGACACTGTTTTGTTAAGATTGACAAGACGAGGCACTAGCACCCATATTTAAAGCAGCAAGAGAAGAAACCCCAAAGCCACATCCAATATCTAGGACCGGTTTTTTACAATGCGATGAAAAGTCAACAAAGTCTTTTGTTGAATGAGCCAATTCCACGGTTGTTATACACATTTGATTGACTGTTTTAAGCATTCCTTTAATAAACTCCGCAGGATAGCTTGGTTTTTTAGATGGCATATGAAAAGTCCCTTGTTGATTAACTTTTGAGATTATAGCACTACTCCTGAGCTCCCGATCGTTAAAACCAATAACTTAATGCCGCTCTAATATTGTTGGTGCTGATATTAAGATTTCCATGCCCATTGGCATCTTCAATACCATATACATCATATATAGGCATCTGTAGTTCATCATATCGCGCATAATAATATTCTAAACGCACAGTCCATTGTGGCGTATACGCCCATTCAACGCCCCCTCCCACCAACCAACCAGGCTGAAAACTTAAGCTCGAGTGCGTATTCCCACCCTCATTACTATAATCCATACCTAAATTAGCAAAACTTACACCCGCTGTGGCATAAGGAAGAATATTTAAAGGCATAGCATAGCCTAATCGACCTCTAATGGATGCTTGCTCTCGATTGACGATATTAAATGCGTCATAAGTAGGAGGCTCATTATCTGATGGCTCAAATTCGCAATCACATTGTGCCTGAACATATTGGTTAAAATGATACGAGTAATTTCCCTCCACACCTAATACCAAATTGGATTGCAATTGCTTGACAACACCTGCTTGACCGCCAAGAAAAAGGCTGGAAAAATTGTTATTTAAATTACAGGTCCCCTCCAGGTTACTAAAGGCCACATGTGCTGAATCGACCGAAGCATCATTAAAAACCCCACCAATGTGCCCCCCCCCATAAAAACCAGACCAGGTTTTGGTAGATGATTGAGAAGGGGCTGCCCAAGCGAGTGCAGGCAATAATAACAAACTTAAAACGATACGCTTATTCATCATCTTTTTATCCACCATCTTATTTGGCTAATAAAACCAAAGGTGCAGAAATTTGTGCATTCTTGGTACCTTGTAGGGTACAAGTACCCGGTCTTCCAAGCACTTTGACGTAAAAATTAGGTCCAGTGCTTCCAATGCTACAACTAATATTTCCAGTGGTACTAACAACCCGATAGGTGGCAGCCAAATCACTTGGGATGGATAAGTCAAGCATCAATACCGGTCGGCCACAACAGACTCTAGCCGGGCTTAAGACTGGAGAGCCATTTAGTGTTGCAGGAACTGACACCGGATTGTTATAAATATTAAAAGGAACCACCGCATAATTGCTGATCGAGTTTTGATTATTGGCAGCAATGGATTGCACCACAGCATCGATTTGTCGAGAGATATCAGAAGTAGGTACTCCAGCGACCTGACAGGAGACGGTATCACCTGCAGGGATAGTACTGGGTTCAACAAAAGGATTAGGTCCTCCTGTAATGGTGCAACCTGTTACGGTTAACCCATCCGGCAAATTACTAATGTTACACGTGGCATTCGTTGCATCTGCTGGCCCCTGATTGTTACAGGAGTAAGACCCAGCATAGGCGGTATTGGCGGTTAAATTGTTATTATTCATTCCACTGACATTGACCACCAAATTGCTTACGTTCGGAGGAGGCGTGCCAGCCATAATATTGGTTTGGACTAAATTACCCAATACGGGGCTGACACCTGCCCCCTGAATCGGATAGTTTCCATTGTTAATTGGGCCATAAGAAGGTTGCCAATTGCTGGGCACTAAAATGGTCATGGTAAATGTGCCTGTCTCACCCGCCACGAGTGCGGTTCCCGCGAGTTTCACAGAACAATTAAGCACATTGGTTGTGGCATCGAAATTAGGGTTTGTGCAGGTAGTACTACTAAAGATAGTATCAAACGGTGTGGCCGTACCCTGCGTCTGTGGCATATGCGCCTGAACAGTTACGTTTTGAACGTCAGTTGAACCATTATTTGTATAAGTATAGGTATAAGTAATCGATTGACCAGCCGCTACCGTGGTGCTTGTCGTTGAAACATTTATCAATAATGAAGGCGTTGTTGGTGTGAGCGGTACAGTACTGACATCATCTAAATAGATATGCCCATCATGCCCGCCTGGAGAGCAACCTGCGGCAAGTACTATCAATTGAATTTGGTCTCCAACATTAATGCCATTAAGACCAGGGCCAGGAGCAAAATCGAAATTTTGCCAATCGGTGTAGTTATAGGTTGCATTACTGCCTGAGTTACTGCCTTTTTTTGACAGGGTTTGCCAAGGCACACCTGCTTGACCTGCATAACTCCATTGGAAAAACAAAGGATTTAAGCCTGCCCTACCTGTGGTGAGATTATTAATTTGGATAGCATAAAAAGGTTGTTGTTTGGCGGCGTGGGCAGGATTTTCCAATACTGGGGCAATTTTAAAACGAATATGTGCAAGCCCAGAAGAGAGATCGGCATTTGTGATAGTAATGGTTTGACTTAAAGCGGTTGCTTGCTGCCCATAAGTTCGCCACCCCTGAGGTTTAACAGAGGTGCCTGACACACTTTGCTGACTATTAACTGATCTCAAATTAATCATGGCGGTTTGCGTGCCAGTGACCGGTAATTTAATCGTGGTAGTTGGCGTTGCATTATTTAAAAACCAGTCGAAAATCGATTGAGGTGTATTAGAGAAGACAATATCTGAAATCCCATTGGGAGCTGAAGGTGCGCTATTCAAGGTGATATCGGCTAAGCTTTTAGGTGGCAAGATTAAGCCCGGTGCG
The DNA here is from genome assembly GCA_945889365.1 of Legionella genomosp. 1. GTDB lineage: Bacteria > Pseudomonadota > Gammaproteobacteria > Legionellales > Legionellaceae > DDPF01. The sequence continues at coordinate 9,140 of CAMDBQ010000040.1, forward strand.
TAGCCAGTAAAAAGATATCCTGCAGATGTCCAGCCCGTAATTGTCGCATTGGGCGAAGAAAGACTAGGCGTATATGTATCTTCAAAACCGTCATTGGTAAAATTGGCATAGGTAAGCGAGGTGCAAAAAAGTCCTAGCCATGCTACATATTTAAAACAATTCATCCTAATTCCTCGAATCCCTGATCGTCGGCGAAGTAAAAAGAATAACTGATTTTTTTTTAAAAAAAAGTTTTATGTGAAATTGGTTAAACGACTTCACCGAGCACTATGCGGAAATGGATGGTTTTTTTTTAGTGCGAGCACGACAAAATCCAGCAAAGCTACACAAAGCTTGACTCGCATTGTAAAAAAGACTCATCGGACTAAACCGCAGCTCGGAGCTACGCTATGGTGATTGTTTTTGTTTGAGATCTTGGGTGACCGATGAG
>CAMDBQ010000041.1 GCA_945889365.1 Legionella genomosp. 1
ATGTATAGAGCGTTTATACTTCTAATCACAGGGACAAAAAGGATAACACGGATTGTATGACATTATGTCACGCAGGGAGCAAGGCAACGGACGTGCGCCGCTGCAAGGATGCAGCATTTTTACCCCGATGACCGTCGCGTGCCCCCTAACAGTATTAACTTAAATATCAATGTTCTCTGCGTCCAGCGCATTGGCTTCAATAAACTCCCTGCGAGGCTCTACGTGATCGCCCATGAGCGTGGTAAATATCTCATCGGCAGCCACCGCATCTTCAATGGTGACTTGTAGCATGCGGCGAACTTCAGGATCCATGGTGGTTTCCCACAGCTGTTCTGGATTCATCTCTCCAAGACCTTTATAGCGTTGAATGGTTTGTCCGCGCTTGGCTTCTTCCATCAACCAATTCAGTGCCTGTTCAAAACTGGTAACGGCTTGGGTTTTTTCGCCACGCTTAATAATGGCACCGTCTTCAACGAGGTTTAGCATTTGGGTGTTAATGCTGATCATCTCTTTGAATTCATTTGATGAAAATAACTCGGGATTCAACAATATTGTGTTTTGAGTGCCATGTTGAGCCATGATGACGCGCGGGATGTAATGACCGTTTTCTTCGTTGTATTTAACATCAACGGAGAATTTCTGCGTTTTGCTACCTAGATCCTGCAAGCTGACATGTAGTTTAGCGGTCCATTCGCTGACACGTCCTTCATTATTGAAATCTTCGGGTTGTAATCCAGCCTGACGAGCAACGCGTTTGATGATATCGACGTTGTAACGGCGAGAATAACGTTTGACGATTTTTTCCATGCGACGGAATTGCAGTACCAGATCGCCCAATGCCATGGCCGTAATCGCAGGTGCATCTTTCGCTGGGAAAAATGAGGCACCATCCAGCGCACTTTGAGTCAAATGCTCATACAGGGCATCGTCGTCTTTAACGTACTGTTCTTGCTTGCCCTGCTTTACTTTATACAGGGGTGGCTGAGCGATATAGATATAGCCGCGCTTGATTAATTCTGGCGTTTGTCGATAGAAAAACGTCAGCAACAAAGTGCGAATGTGTGAACCGTCGACGTCGGCATCGGTCATGATAATGATGCGATGGTAACGGACTTTATCTGGATCATATTCGTCCGGACCAATGCCGCAGCCTAATGCGGTGATCAACGTCGCTACTTCTTGGGATGCGAGCATTTTGTCAAAACGTGCTTTTTCAACGTTAAGAATCTTACCTTTTAACGGCAAAATAGCTTGGTATTTACGGTTGCGGCCCTGTTTAGCAGAACCACCCGCGGAATCTCCCTCTACCAGGTATAATTCAGACAATGCGGGATCTTTCTCTTGGCAGTCAGCCAGTTTTCCTGGTAAGCCTGCGATATCCAGCGCCCCTTTGCGGCGCGTCATGTCGCGCGCACGTCGAGCGGCCTCACGGGCGCGCGCTGCATCGATCATTTTACCGACAATGATTTTGGCTACCGATGGGTTTTCCAGTAGATAGTCATTCAATTTTTCGGCGACCAGCGATTCAACCGCCGATTTGACTTCTGATGACACGAGTTTATCTTTGGTTTGTGATGAGAACTTTGGATCAGGCACTTTAACGGATAATACGGCAGTCAACCCTTCTCGTGCATCATCACCGGTTGTGGCGATTTTTGCTTTTTTAGCGAAACCTTCACGTTCGATGTAATTATTGAGTGTGCGGGTTAATGCCGAGCGAAAGCCTGCCAAATGCGTGCCGCCATCGCGTTGTGGAATATTGTTGGTGAAACAGTACAGGTTTTCCTGATATGTGTCATTCCATTGCATGGACACTTCAACGACGATATTGTCTTTTTCACCGGACATCGAAATGACACTAGGAATGATGGCTGTTTTATTCCGATTTAAATGCTCAACGAACGCTTTGATACCGCCTTCGTATTGAAATGTATCGCGTTTGTCGTCACGCTCATCATGCAAATGGATACACACACCGGAATTCAGGAATGATAACTCACGCAAGCGTCGAGCTAAAATATCATAATGGAATTCAATGTTGGTAAATGTATTGGGGCTCGGTTTGAACCAGATTTGTGTGCCGGTTGTATCGGATACGCCAGTAGCGGCCAGTGGCGCATCAGGAACACCATTATGATAATGCTGTTCATGAATCTTGCCTTCACGGCGAATGACCATGTGCAATTCATCGGACAGGGCATTGACTACCGATACCCCTACCCCATGCAGACCGCCAGATACTTTATATGAGTTATCGTCAAACTTTCCGCCCGCATGCAAAATGGTCATGATGACTTCCGCAGCAGAACGACCTTCTTCTTTATGGATGTCGACCGGAATACCCCGGCCATCGTCGTTTACTGTGATGGATTCATCTGCATGGATGATGACATTGATGGCATGGCAATGACCGGCCAATGCTTCATCGATGGCATTGTCCACGACTTCAAACACCATGTGATGCAAGCCTGATCCATCGTCCGTATCGCCAATATACATGCCCGGTCGCTTTCTTACAGCATCCAGTCCTTTTAAAACCTTGATGTTATTCGAATCGTAAGTGGTTTCAACGCTCATAGGGTGTCCTTTAGGGCAAAAATGATAATCATTATAGCATTATTTGTATCTAAAAATAACTTCCGCTAAACCTATGCTATAATTATACTAAATGTTCATTCTTGGAGATTTTTGATGGCTACGACTGAAGAGCAGTTGAAAGCGTTGTCTAAAAATGTTGGTGACTTCATAGGTAAAGTGAATCTTGATCCTGGATTTTATGCATCATTTGCTGGTGATTTACAACGATTGAAACTGGAGTCCATGGACACGGATTTAGTGCGAAATTTGCTCCGTGTGCTTGGTGTTGGGTATTTACACTGGGGTCATTATATCAATTCGCGCTTCACGGTGCATGAGTTGCTTTTAGAACTACGTGATAAACCGGAATCAAAAAGTACCGTGGATAATTTGCTTGAAGCCATGGATAAAGCCGTCAAGAGCACTGCATGGCGTAAAGGGATTTTTGTTACGGTGATTGCGTTGATTGGTCTTTCTCCTCTGTTTTTTCTAGGAGGTTTAACGGCTATTCAGACGATGCTGACTGGAGCATCAACAATACCCAGTGTTAGTCTTTCATACACGTTGGGCGCGGCCATAGTAACGCTGTTCCCTAGGCTCTTGGACCCATTGGCTCCTGCGGATCCGAAGGAAGAATCATTTTGGATTCGGTTTAAGCGAAATTTCTTTGCTCTGTCGGGTCTTTTTATTCAGGCATCGGCATATGTGGTGATTCTTGCTGCGCTGGCAACGGGGCCCGTTGTTATGGCCTTGTTTGTCGCTGCTTCTGTCATGCAAGTACTCCATGAGATCAGCTCATATATCTCTCATACTGAGCCCGAGGCTGAACATGTGGGTGCCAATGAAACGCCTCAACAGACTCTTGAGAGAAATCAGAGACATGCGCGCTTTAAGTCTGAACATGCCATGAAAAAATATGAAATTATGATTAATATTGTTGCCGCAGCGGCTTTAACGCTTCTCGTTGCCGCATCGTTTATACCTCCCTTTATGTTGCCAGCATATCTTGCAATGGGGTTGGTTTTCATCGTCAAACGTCGTGTATTACAGAGCAATCAGATCCGGGCTAAAGAGGAGTTGGGGTCGACTTTTGCATCATTGGAGGCACAATCGACGGTTAGTGCCCTGAATGAAAACGGGCCGTCACCTGATAATACTTACTCTTTCATCAATAATCTGGCCCATGCCACAGGCTTAACACCTAGTGCTGTAGTTGCAGGAGATCCTTCACAAAAGCCACTTGACCCAGCGACATCGGAAGAGCCTTCTAGTGCTATAACGGAAGAGCCTTCTAGTGCTATAACGGAAGAGGATCAGAATAGCCGTGTTCTGAATAAGCCGTCGCCATAGCCATCCGAGCCGCGACCGTTAGGGAGTGTTCACCGATGTTCTGGTTCAGTGAGCACTTGCTTGCGGGCGCAGCTCGGATGATTGGGAAATCGTTAGGTTGACATAAAATACAAGGGATGTTTCACGTGAAACATCCCTTGTTTATTGCGAACATTTTTGTTTCATTCATGTCCAAAAAATCATGCAAATAGGATGGATCAATCGCCGTGAGAAAAAACTGTCCTTTGATTTGGCTCAGGCAATCCACAAAACGTTTCAAATGATTGGAATCTAATTCAGCCGCCATATCATCAAATAAATATACACATGGTTTTGCTAGCAACTGAGCCTGGGCGAGCTTTAAAGCGATTAAAATGATTTTTTGCTGCCCTCGTGACAGGGATTGTTTCGCTTTCAATGCTGCGGAATCAAATAAAATGTCGGCTTGATGTGCTCCGGAATGCGTATATTGAGCATGAATGTCACTGTCAAATTGTTCAGCAAGAATGAGGTCAAGTGACTTGCCGGAGCCCCTTTTATCCCAGCCCTTGTAATATTGAATATTGCAAGGCGTATCCGTTAACTGAGCCAATAGGTCTTGGAACGTCTTGGACCATTCAAGGAAATACTCTGTGCGCATCGAATCTAGTTCGGTGGCCAACTCTACCAGCATGTTGTTCCATGGAATGAATTGTTGCTGCGGTGCTTTTCTACGTAATAGGGCATTACGCTGTTTAATCACTCTGCGGTAATCTTTCCATAGGTCATGGTAAGCATGTTTCACGTGAAACAGTCCCCAATCCAGCAAGCTGCGACGAATGGACGGTCCTTCGTCAATGATCTGAAAAATATCCTGATAAAATGCTTGGCAGGGTAAAAAATGCGCCAATTCACTGCTGCGTTGGCAGGGCTGTTGGTTTAATTTAACTTGTGTCGGATGAGTCATGGACTTTTGAATGCTAACGGATTCTTCGGTATGAGTGCGCGCAAATACCGTAAGAGCGGACTCGCCATGCCGAATTAGAGACGCAATTTCACGTGTGCAAAATGAGTGCCCCGTACCAAGTAGATAAATGGCTTCAAGAACAGACGTTTTTCCGCTGCCATTCGCACCATAAAAAACATTATAGCGCGGATGAAGCATCAAGTTTGCGATGGATATGTTTCGTACATGATGAACGTTTAAAGCGGCTAGGCTCATATTTTCATGGGCATTATGATGTACTGATAATGCTCATCATTAACCGACTCAACCAGGATGCTAGTATCGGTATTGGTTAATGATAGCCGCACCGGTCCCTCAGCTACGTGATTTAATACATCAAGCAAGTAACTGGCATTAATACCAATCGTCAGCTCATCGCCTTGGGTTTGAGCTGGCACGGATTCGATGGCCTCTTCCTGTTCTTGGTTGTTAGCGATCAACGTGAGCTGATCCGGCTGAACGTGCAACAGGACTGCGCGAGACTTTTCATTGGCAAGAATAATAATGCGCGACAGGGCGCGCTTGAGTAAATCCCGGTCGATAATCACTTGCTTGTCTTGATCTCTTGGAATAGCACGCAAGTAAGGGGGGAATCTAGCCTCGATCAATTTGGACGTAAAGGTGTACTGCTCCGTGACGAGTTTAAAGTGGTTTTTACCAGCGGAAATGGAAACCAGCTCGTCTGTAACATTATTAAGCAGGCGTAATATTTCCTGAACCCCTTTCCTGGGCAACAGCAGTCGGTGATGTTCGATACTGAACTGACCGGGAAGCCGATAGATCGCCATTCGATGACCATCGGTTGCGACAAGCGTTAATGTTTGAGGATCTATTTCAATTAATAACCCGTTTAAATAAGCGCGAACATCTTGCTGGGACATCGCAAAATGCGTTGATTGCAACAGGTGAATCAGGGCCGATCTATTGATTTGAAACTCAACCTCATTCACCTCATCGGCACTGGTTGGATAGTCATCAGCAGGCAGTGTAGCCAGTTTGAATTGGCTACGTCCCTCTCTAATTGAAACCACGCCGGATTTAAATGAAATGGTCGGGTTAGCATCGTCCTCAAGGGAGCGAACAATATCGATCACTTTTTTAACCGGGATCGTGATCAAACCGCTGTGATTCTGCGTAATGCAGGGGATTCGGCACGTGATTTCTATTTCCAGGTCGGTCGCGGTCAACATCAATTGATTATCAGCCAGTTTCAATAGAATATTCGATAAAATGATCAGCGACTGTTTTTTATCAACCGCGCCGGCAACGGTCAGTAAAGGGGTTAATAATTGTTGCTTACTGATGGTTAATTCAAACATGGTCAACCTCAAGTTAAATAATAGGGCCGAAAACTACCGATCGAATACAGATGATGCACCCAATCAAGACGATAATGTGCGCATCAGATTTTTATAATCTTCTGCAAAATCCGTTCCTTCTAAAACCAACTCTTTGACCTTTCTGCAGGCATGGATCACGGTGGTGTGATCACGGCCACCGAAATGGTCACCAATCTCAGGTAAACTATGATTGGTTAATTCTTTTGATAAAGCCATAGCCATCTGGCGAGGTCTTGCAATCGAGCGGCTGCGACGTTTTGACAGCAGATCGGCCACTTTAACTTTATAATATTCAGCCACCGTTTTTTGAATGTTTTCAATGGTAACCAGGCGATCCTGCAATGCCAACAGATCCCTTAGTGCTTCATTCACGAAATCTATCGTGATGGGCTTGCCGGTAAAATGAGCATTGGCAATCACGCGTCGCAAGGCACCCTCAAGTTCACGGACATTTGAACGAATACGTTTTGCAATGAAAAAAGCAACTTCATAAGGCAAGTCTACGTTAGATAACTCAGCTTTACTGATCAAAATCGCCACACGGGTTTCAAGCTCAGGCGGTTCCACCGCAATAGTCAATCCCCAGCCAAAACGTGATTTAAGACGCTCTTCCACACCCTCGATTTCTTTAGGATAGCGATCACTGGTCAGAATAATTTGTTGCTGACCTTCAAGAAGGGCATTAAATGTATGAAAAAATTCTTCCTGGGAGCGATCTTTGCCTGCAAAAAATTGAATATCATCGATTAATAATGCATTCAGCGAGCGGTAAAATCGTTTGAATTCGTTCATGGAGTTGGTTTGCAACGCTTTAACCATATCAGCCACAAATCGTTCGGAATGCAGATATAGAACTTTGGCTTCTGGATTCTTCTTTAAAATCGCATTGCCCACGGCGTGCATTAAATGCGTCTTGCCTAAACCAACGCCGCCATAAATAAACAAAGGATTGTAGGCCTCGCCTGGAGATTCACCCACTTGTAAGGCCGCAGCACAAGCCAAATCATTGGATTTTCCACGCACGAAACTGTCAAAAATAAATTTTTTGTTAAGATAACTGTTTTTATAATGGTCGGCTGATTTTTTGGGTGACGTTTTAATCATCGATGCTGCGCGATTAAAATCAACACTAGGCGGGCTAACAACAACAGGCGCCGGGACTTTGCTACCAATTTCGACGCTGACTTGTTTGATTTCATCACCACTGATTTGACTAACCAATTCCACGATGCGTGTATAAAAGTTCTTCTTGACCCAATCGACTACAAAACGATTAGGCGCGAGTAAAATCAGGGTCGCGTCTACTGTTTCAACTTGCAAGGGTCGTAACCAGGTATTGAATTGCTGAGCGGGATACTCTTCTTGCAAAAGCCCCAAACACTTCTGCCAGACAGTTGCAGACACAGATAACTCCTCAAAATTGCATTAGGGAGGACGCCCCCCCCCTTGTTTTTAGGCAAAAAACCGAGCCTAGCTGATCCGTAGCCGATCATTATACCCAAACAAGACCATATTGCGTAGACTTTATCAAGCTTTTTTCATCATTGAGATAAACACCGGTTAAATTTGCAAAGGCCTTACCTTTTGTGGAAAAATCAAGGTATTGATGGTTTACATAAGTAGTAATTAATATGGTGATTGATCGCGCCGGCTACCGGTTGAATGTGGGGATAGTTTTAGTCAACGACTCCGGTCGAGTATTTTGGGGTAAGCGTCAAGGACATGATGCCTGGCAATTCCCTCAGGGGGGGCTTGCGGCTGGAGAAACGGCGCTTGAAGCCATGTATCGCGAGTTGAATGAAGAAGTGGGCCTTGATAGCGAGGATGTTGAGGTATTGGGTGTAACAAAACGGTGGCTTAAGTACCGACTGCCTAAACAATACTTGCGTCATGGCTCCCAGCCATTGGTCATTGGTCAGAAACAAAAATGGTATTTATTGAGGCTGGTGACCAGCGAGCAAAAAATTCGCCTTGATTTGTATGATTCACCTGAGTTCGATAGTTGGCGCTGGATAGACTACCAAGAACCGCAGGAACAAGTTATTTTTTTCAAAAAACAGGTGTATGTACAAGCGTTAAAAGAGTTGGAACATTCACTTAAGCGGCGGCGCACCCCATATGGTGCGAAGCGTAAACGGGGCAATCATGGTCATTAGATGCTAAAAGTACTGAAACGGATTGTACAGGAAGTTACCACGGCTGGTCGCTTGACAGATGCGCTGGGTATTTTGGTGCACCGCGTTCGCGAGGCGGTTAGCTCTGATGCTGTTTCAGTTTATTTAATTGATAACAAACATTCACAATATGTGTTGATTGCCACTGACGGTTTGAATAAACAAGCTGAATTCCATGTTCGTGTCAGCATAGATAGCGGTTTGATTGGACTGGTTGGCCGCCGTGAAGAGCCTTTTAACATCGATAATGCCCACGCACATCCCGAATTTCACCAAAACCCCCTGCTGGGCGAAGATAACTTCAATGGTTTTCTGGGCGTTCCTATCATCCAACACCGCAAGTTGTATGGTGTTATCACAGCACAGCAAACAGAGAGCCGCTGTTTTGATGACGAAGGCGAAGCCTTTTTAATTACCTTGGCCGCTCAATTGGGCGGCATTATTGCACACGCTGAAGCGACTGGAGAGCTGGCTAAATTAACCCAGCCCTCGGTTGTGGGTGCCAATAAACCTGAGGCGGAACAAATCGCGCTCAGTGGTATTGGCAGTGTGCCGGGTGTTGCTATTGGCAGCGCGGTATTGGTTTATCCCGCAGCAGACATTGACGCCGTGCCCCGCACCTTAGCGGATGATGTTGAACACGAAGTAACGACGTTTTATGCAGCCCTGCAAACGGCGCGGGATAATATGCATCGCTTGGGTCGTCGCATGAAAGCCTGTGTAGCGGACGATGAGCATGCTTTATTTGATGTGTATTTGCATATTCTTGATAAGGACAGTCTGGGCGCTGAAGTCGTGGATGAGATTCGTCAAGAGCGTTTAACGGCTCAGGCAGCATTGGCCTCGGTGATTAAAAAACACGTGCATCAATATGAAAACATGAAAGATGATTATTTACGTGAGCGTGCCAGTGATGTTCGCGATATCGGCCGACGCGTTTTGGCAGAGCTACAGTCATCCCAGCAAGACGAAGTAAACTATCCACGCCGTACGATCCTGGTCGGAGATGAAATCACCGCAGCAGCGCTTGCTGAGGTACCCGAAGGGCAGTTGGCAGGCGTTGTCTCAGCCAAGGGCTCAAGCAACTCACATGTCG
>CAMDBQ010000042.1 GCA_945889365.1 Legionella genomosp. 1
CTCTAACTCAGGGTGGTAAATGCGTATTTTTGCTTCACCCGGTTTGCGCCGTTGTATTAGCGACCAAAAGTTCGTCACCATTCCACTTAAATCATCTAAAGACCAATCATGCAGATCATCCAATGCCACTGTAGCGAAAAATTGACGTGCAAATTCAGCGCAACACGTGGCTTGTTTTCCATCAAGGTTCTTTTGTAATTTCTCAACGACAGCGTCAATAATTAAATCTTTGCCTTCTTCAAACTTGTGAGACATGCAATCACTCCACCAGGTAACGGTTTTATTATATATATTACGATGAATTATATACCGTTTACCCTATGGAATAAACCATTACTTAATCCAAACGAGGGTATTGATCATGACCCATGCTGCCAATTCAATAACATCTGTATTGCGCATGCGCACACATCCGTGAGAACCAGGAATACCGAGCTGAGTGCTATCAGGCGTTCCATGGATATATATATATCGTTGCAAGCTATCTAAGTTTCCTCCTTGGTTATATCCAGACTCCATGCCATCCAGCTGCAGAATACGTGTCAATATCCAATCGCGATCTGGAAATTGCATGGCCAATTCAGGGGTATAATATTCACCCGTCCATTTTCGCGCCACAAACACACTGTTTACTGGGGATTCTAAGCCAATAACACTATAGATACGATGCTTGCCTCGCGGAGTGCACTCACTACCTGTTTGCTCACCCATGCCGTTTTTACCTGTTGATACAGGATACATTTTATAGAGCTTCTCATCTTCGTAACAAAACATTGTCTGTTCTTTTGATAGAATAATGATGGATCGAGATTCTGTTGTGATATTAACCATTGATAGCTACCGTTTTAATGTTAACAAACTCTAAAATACCTTCCTGCGATAGCTCGCGACCAAATCCCGACTGTTTAATGCCGCCAAATGGCAAGCGAGGATCGGATGAAACCAGAGCATTCACAAAACAAGCCCCTGCTTGGATCTCATGAACTGCAATGCGTTCGCCACGTTCCAGATCACGAGTAAATACGGCTGCCCCTAAACCATAGCGACTTTGATTTGCCAGCCGAATCGCATCAACTTCATTTTCAGCGGTTATCACTGCAACAACCGGCCCAAATAACTCATCATCAAAAGCTGGCATACCTGGATGCACGTTGGTTAACAACGTTGGAGGATAATAAAACCCTTGTGTTACAGGCATTTTACCACCTAAACACACATGTGCGCCTGCATCAACACTGTCAACAATCTGTTGATGCAATGTTTTTCGTAAATCATCACGCGCCATAGGTCCTAAATTTGTGTCAGGATCCACCGGATCACCCATTTGATATCGACTCACCTCCTTGATGAGCCTCTCAGTTAACGCATCTGCAATGGCTTTGACAGCAATGATCCGTTTGGCCGCAATACAAACTTGTCCACAATTATTCAGTCGCGAATCAACAATGCATCGAGCTGCCAGCTCAAGATCAGCATCAGCCAGCACAACATAAGGATCACTCCCCCCTAGCTCCAGCATTGATTTTTTTAAATGCGATCCAGCATGGGCTGCAACACTACGTCCTGCCTGATCGCTGCCAGTAAGGGTAACTGCAACTACGTTTTCATTGGCGATGACATTGGCTACCCTGTCTTTATCAAGTACAAAATGCTGGAAGACATGCTCAGGAAAACCTGCTTCAAGAAATAAAGCAGCAATCGCATTACCCACTCCTGCGGAAATAGATGCGTGCTTCAAAATAGCAACATTTCCAGCCATCAACGTGGGCGCTGCAAAACGAAACACTTGCCAAAATGGAAAATTCCAAGGCATGATTGCAAATATGATGCCCAGCGGTTGGTGACAAACCATACTTTTTTTCATTTCTGTTTTAATCAGACGTGTTGCAAGATACGATTCAGCATGCTCTGCATAATGCTCGCAAACCCACGCGCATTTCTCAATTTCGATTTTACCTGCCTTAACCGGCTTACCCATCTCTTGCGCCATCAGCAACGCGTATTCATCTTGTTTTTTTCGTAATAACCCAGCTAACGTTAACATAAGGTGCTTGCGTGATGTGAAATCAGTTTTTCGCCACGCCAGATATCGAATATGCGCTGCATTAATTAGATAATTTACTTCGTCATCACTGAGTTCTGTGTAATATTTGAGCGGATTACCGGTGGCTGGATTAATTGTTTGGATTTGCATGGTAACTCCTGATTTTATTTCTACCTCAAGTGTAGTATATTTCCGTCAATAAAAATTACATGAGAAAATATTATGTCACATTGCACTAAAATTTCCGCTCTTTTAGCATTAAGTCTTCTTTATACTAATGCCGATGCATCGTTCCCTCGCGGCTGCGAAGTTCTAGGTTATGGCTTTATCGGAAACGATTTAGTTTTAAATGAAAAAGGCCAACAATCCTATTATCTGATACAAAATCGTTCGGATAAAAAAATTGAACTTGAACATTATGAAACAAACCCCGATGTTTTTATGAGTCCAAAATTGGAGAATAAGTCCGATCCGTCCAGGTGGTCGGCTTTTGCATCAGACGTTGAAAATATGCACCTTCGGTGCTATACCCAAGAGAGCGCAGACCGAATGCTCGTGAACTGCAGAGATGCGCTTGACGTATGTCAGTACCCTCGTGCAAAATTCGCATTAAGTAACATGGGAAATTACTGGGTTTCAACAAACAAGCCAATCGAACAAGTAGTCAAGGACACGGTTGCAAAGGGAATTTATTTAAAGTGGTAATTAAGTAACTAAAGGAGACACTCATGGCTAAAACACCGTCATCTATGCTGCCGTTGGGCACCCAGGCACCAGAATTTTCTTTAACAGATGTCACCAGTGGAAAGGCGGTGAGTTTAACCAAGAATGACGATTATACGGCCACGGTTGTTATGTTTATTTGCAATCATTGCCCTTATGTCAAACATGTTAATCCTGAATTAATCCGTCTCTCAACGGATTACATTCATAAAAACATTCGCTTTATGGCCATAAATTCTAATGATGTTAAGCATTATCCAGATGATGCGCCTGACAAAATGTTGAAGACAGCACGTGAATTAGGCTACCCATTTCCATATTTGTTCGACGAAACTCAAGAAGTGGCCATGGCTTATCAGGCAAAATGCACGCCTGATTTTTTTGTTTTTGATTCGGATCATGCACTTGTTTATCGCGGGCAACTTGATGACTCGCGATTAGGTAATGACATTAAACTCAGCGGTAAATCAATCCGTGATGCGCTTGATTATCTGCTCGCCAAGAGGCCTGTACCAAGTGAAAATCAAAAGCCTAGTTTGGGGTGTAATATCAAGTGGAAGCCTGAAAACGTACTGATCACGTCACCCTGACCCCAAGCGACGGAAAGAGGTAAGATCTCAGGGTAAAAAAAACCTGCACTAGGCAGGTTTTTTAATACAACATTTTTTATAGCTTACTTCCCAGCAACAATCTCAACCTGCAGTTTAGCTATCACATCACTGTGGACATGAATATCAACTACGTATTGACCAATTGAATGCAGTGGGCCTTCTGGCATAACAATTTCACGCTTGCTTACTTCAATAGATTTGGCACTCAAAGCATCGTGGATTTCTGTTGGACCAACAGAACCGTACAATTTGCCTTCATCACTAGCTTGTGCAGAAATAGTTACCGTAATATCATTCAGCTTAGAAGCACGTTGTTCTGCTTGAGCAAATGATTGCAGTGCCTTTTTCTCAAGATCTGCACGACGCGACTCAAAAAGTTCAACATTTTTATCTGTTGCAAATACAGCTTTGCTTTGCGGAATAAGAAAATTACGACCATAACCAGGTTTAACATTAACTTTGTCACCCAAATTACCCAAATTCTTAACCTTTTCCAATAAAATAACTTGCATTTTACTTACCTCAAATTTATCTATGGCTATCGCAGTAAGGCAACAGACCCAGGAATCGCGCTTGTTTTATGGCTTTAGATACGCGACGTTGGAATCGAGCTTGTATACCAGTAATACGGCAGGGCACGATTTTACCTGTTTCACTGATGTAGTTCTTTAAGAAATTTACATCTTTGTAATCAATTTCAGTGGCGCCTTCAGTGAAGCGGGCCATTTTTTTACGTCTAAAATAAGTTGACATGAAGGTCTCTCCTTAAGCAGCTGCGCGAGGTTCTTTTTCTTTTTTCATCATGATCGATTCAATTGTAATCGCTTCTTTCTGAATAAGAATTAAATTTCTAATGATTGCATCATTGAATTTAAATGCTGTTTTCAATTCGTCAAGAGCGACTTGATTGCATTCAATGTTCAGCAGCATGTAATGAGCTTTATGCACATCGTTAATTGGATAAGCCAGTTGTCTACGGCCCCAATCTTCTTTGCGATGAATAACACCTTCGTGTTTAGTAATGATGCCCTCGTAACGCTCAACCATAGCAGGCACTTGCTCGCTCTGATCGGGGTGTACAAGAAACACAACTTCGTAATGTCTCATGGTAACTCCTTATGGATTAAAGCCTTCTCACACTGTTGCAAGTAAGGCAAGGTATAAAAGCGGGCTAATAATAACCGATTTAGCCCAAGAATGAAAACAATTTTCATCCCCTTTGGATTAAACCCATTTACGGGGAGATATTTTGCCATTTAAAAGATTGCAAGCCCAGATCAAGTTATGTTATAACTCATTAAAAAATAACAAGGTTTCTATGAACATCATAATGCTCTCCTTCGAAGAGCCATTAACTTTTAAAGTTAATGGCGAAACTGTTAAAGTCGTGGCTTTTAAAACACAGGAACATGGCAACATCAAATTTGGGGTCGAGGCACCTCGATCGGTAAATGTGCATCGTGAAGAAATTTATCATGCGATTAAACAGAAGGCAGAACAAGATAGTTTGGCTTAAATCATCATATATGTAGGAGCACGCGGCGCGCGCCTCGTGCCCCTACATTCGATTCACTAACCTAAATCTACCTGCGTCTTAAACCGATCGCCATACTGCGTTTCTAGGCGAGCAAACAGCTCGTTCAGTTTATCCTGCCCGAAATGTTTTGCATAATGTAACGGTCCCCCACGAAAGGGTGCAAAACCAGTAGCAAAGATCATGCCGCCATCGAGCAAATCAGCATCTGCAACTACGCCTTCACGCAAACACATCGCGGCTTCATTTACCATTCGTAAAATCAAACGATGAGCAATTTCTTTGTCAGGTTTTGCATCAGACCGTTTTTGCTTTACGGGTTTATTGTTAACATAACGATAAAAGCCCCGACCTGATTTACGACCTAATTCTCCGGCAGCAACCATATCACGAAGGGTCTGTGGAACAGTTCCACCGAAATGAGACGTCAGATTTTCTGCCACAGCCAAGCATACATCCATACCCACTGTATCGGCTAATTCGACAGGCCCCATAACCATACCAAATGATTTAGCAGCTTCATCAATCGCTTCCGGTGAGTAACCTTCCTCAAGCAATTGCACACACTCCATAAGATAAGGCATCAATACACGGTTAACCATAAATCCTGGGCTGGATTTGGCAGGCAGAGGCAAACGTCCTATTTGATGAACAAACGCGCAAGAGGCCTGCTCGATTTCTTTAGACGTTTTTGTGCTGCTGACCACTTCAACCAGCTCCATTTTAGAAACAGGGTTGAAAAAGTGAATACCAACCAATCGCTCAGGGCTGCTCATAACGCGATTAATTTCGTCCAAGGGTATACTAGATGTATTCGTCGCGATAATTGCATCAGGCTTTGCGTGGGCCTCTACCTGCATCATAATCGTTTGCTTAACGCCAAGATTTTCAAATGCCGCTTCAATAATGATATCCGCGCGCGAAACACCATACCCATCAGGATCAGGGATCAATCTATCCATTGCTGCTTGAATCAAACGAGGTTTACGTAATTTTTTGATAAACAAGAGATTTGCGCGCTGAATAGCCGGTGCAATTTGCTCATAAGATTTGTCCTGTAGTGTAACGCGCAAGCCACGCAAGGCGCACCAAGCTGCGATATCACCACCCATGACCCCAGCACCAATCACATGTACATGTTTAGCTTTGAAATCACTATCCTTCGCAAATGCCTTCATGCGTTCACGCAATAAAAATGCTCGAACTAAATTGGCCGATGTCTCACCTTGTGAAATCAACTGCTCAACTGAGTCTGCTTCTTTCAGGTATGCACGCTCATCAAATCCACCTTCTTTTTCCCACAAATCAATCACTGCAAACGGAGCAGGATAATGGTTTTTACGCGCTTTTTTAGCCACTTCATGGCGTAGCAACTTGGCAATTAACGTTCTAATCCATGCATATTTGGTCAACGACTTGATGAAACCCGGTTGATGTTTAGCTGGTTGAGTCTTGATATAAAAAACTGCAGCACGCTTCAACTGTCTTAATGGCACAGCATCATCGATCATACCCAACTTTTTAGCTTTAGCAGCATATAGTGAGGCACCGGTTAAGATAACTTCCGACAAGGCGTGAAAACCACCAATCAGCTTTGGCAAACGAACAGTACCACCCCAGCCAGGATGAATACCTAACATAACTTCAGGCAACCCCAGACGAGAATCGTCTGTAGCAATACGATAATCACAAGCCAAGGCTAACTCCAAGCCTCCACCCATGCAAAAACCATCGATCATCGCCACAGTTGGTATAGACAGCATTTCTAAACGGGAAAAAACGGCCTGCCCTTTTCTTAAAAAATCAATCGCTTCAGCCGGATTTTTAAAGTTGCCAAACACATTCACATCCGCACCAGCAATAAACCCGTTGCTTTTAAGAGAATGAATAACCAACCCTTTCGCCCTGCTGATCTGAGAGATTTCCTGCAACAAGCCATTCAGCTCGTCCAATACTTCATTGTTAATGGTGTTCAGCGTTGCATTTTTACGGTTCATACCCAGCCAGACAATATCGTCAGCGTCCGTATTCATTTCCCAATGTTTATAATTACTCATTATGCTGCCACCTCAGTACAACGTTCCAGATACATAGCACCGCCCTGTCCGCCACCAATGCAGATAGACGCCATTCCACGCGATCCATTATTGTGTTGTAAGTCATGCAATACATGCAACACAATGCGCGCACCACTAGCACCAATTGGATGCCCCGCAGCAATCGCACCACCATCTTTATTTAAACGCTTAAGAGAAGGTGAACCCATCGCCTGCTTCAAACCCAATTGGTTTTTACAATAATCAGGATCATCCCAAGCAGCAAGACAAGCTAGAACTTGTGCTGAAAATGCTTCGTTGATTTCCCAGCAGTCGATGTCTTCAGTTTTTAAGTTTTGACGTTGCATGATAGGTGTCATTGCATGAACTGGTCCCAAGCCCATTTCCGCAGGGTCAAGGGCTCCCCACTGGGAGTCAATAATTCGACCGATCACTTGCAAACCGTGTTCTTTAACCGCTTCTTCACTAGCCAACAGCAGCAAACAAGCGCCATCAGTAATTTGCGAACTATTACCTGCAGTTACTTTGCCATATTTTTTATCAAAAAAAGGTTTTAATTTTGCCAAATTTTCGACGGTTGAGCCCGGACGAATACCATCATCATGATCATGCACACGCCCTTTCGAATCAATAACAGGCACAACCTCACCCATACGGCCCTCAGCAAATGCCCGTGCTAATCGAATATGGCTTTCACTGGCAAAAGCATCCATCTGTTCACGAGTGATATCAAAACGAAACGCGATTTCTTCCGCCGTTTGCCCCATATTCAGACCAACAACCGGATCAGTTAAACCTCGAAGCAAAGCAATAACCGGGGCAAAATACCCAGGTCGAAGCTGTGTCAATAAAGACAGCTTTTGCGTGGTCTTTTTAGCGGTAAACCAATGACTCAGCCATCCAGCCATTTTCTGATTAAACAACAAAGGCGCATGGCTCATCGCATCTGTGCCGCCAGCCAACACCAGATGACTCCGCCCGCTTGCGATCTGCATAGCTGCATTATCTATAGCTTGCATACCAGAGGCGCAGTTTCGCATCACGGTAAATGCAGGAACCTTATCACCACAACCCAAACGAAGTGCAACAACTCGGGCAATATTCGCCTCATCGGGCCCCGGCATAGCAGAACCAATAATCACCTCATCCAGTTGTGAAGGTAGAAATGGCTGTCGATTCAGCAAAGCAGTCCCAGCTGCCACTGCCAAATCAGAGCCGGTCATAGCACCCAAACCTTTAGCTTTCAAAAACGGCGTGCGACTACCATCAACCACATACACAGCTTTTCCATTCAAATTTGACACATGCTTCATTGCTTCTCCTGATACAACAAAAGACTTAAGATACCAGTAATTTTTGTTTTTTGGCAATTATGGAAATTATTTTTTTATTAACAGCATAGCCTGTTGACGGCTGAAAAATACCTGATATAATCTGCCACCAATGAACGGAGAGATGGCCGAGTGGTCGAAGGCGCTCCCCTGCTAAGGGAGTATGGGAGAAATCCCATCGAGGGTTCGAATCCCTC
The DNA here is from genome assembly GCA_945889365.1 of Legionella genomosp. 1. GTDB lineage: Bacteria > Pseudomonadota > Gammaproteobacteria > Legionellales > Legionellaceae > DDPF01. The sequence continues at coordinate 8,498 of CAMDBQ010000042.1, forward strand.
TTTCTCCGCCAAAAAAATGCGCCCGTAGCTCAGCTGGATAGAGTATCTGGCTACGAACCAGAGGGTCGGAGGTTCAATTCCTTCCGGGCGCACCAATTATACGCAAATTATCAAGAACTTACGCAAATCCTTGATTAGTCGAAAAAGTGGGTGTAGCAAATTTGTCACAGTTTACTACCCACATTTTTCATTCTAACTAAAGTTCCCTACCATTTTCATCGAACCAATACGATCAGCCGCAGTACGCAAATGATAACTGGAAAGATGCGCATATCGCAACACCATTTCAAAACTTGACCAGCCACCAAGCAATTGTAACTCTTGCAGACTCGTCCTATTTTGAACATGCCAACTAGCCCATGTATGCCTCAGATCATGCCAACGAAAATTAGCAATACCCGCCCTCTTCAATGCATTCCGCCAAGCTTTTGTATTGCATTGCTCAATCAGATTATTTTTATATGTAAAGACAGACCGAGGATGCCTTCCAATACACGATTCTAAAACAATCATGGCATTGTTATTAAGTGGCACAGATATCGCTTTTCTTGTTTTCGCTTGATCGGGATGTATCCACGCGTGGCGTTTTTTCATATCAACATCTTGCCATTGCAATCCGGTTACATTCGATGTGAGGGTAATTCCTTAAGCAATTGATTGGCTTCATCCAGCGTCAACCAACGAATCCTCTGCTTTTCAACATGTCGCATACGGATAACAGGAATTTTATCAATCCATTCCCAATCAGTCTGCGCTTTTCTAAGCAGAGCTCGCACAATCTCAACCATACGATTCACAGTTGTAAGCGTAACGCTTTGGGCTTCTTTTTTGATGGCAACATCTTCGATGATGTCCCGCGTAATTTCATGTAATTGAAATTCTCGCTGGTGCTTATCCAGCCACCTGAAAGGTGCTTTATCAGACTCAATACTGCGTTTGTGTTGGTTTTCACGCAACCA